>CADAGA010000159.1:5040-9512 GCA_902787275.1 Oscillospiraceae bacterium
GTTGATCTCGATGGAGTAGTTCTCCACGCCCTCCACGGCTGCGAATTCCTGCGCCGCGTGCAGCTCCGAGTATTTCTGCTCGGACTCGAGCGCGTAGCCGATGGAGAATGTTCTGAGCTTCTGCAGCTTGTTCAGCTCGTGCACCGTGAAGCTCGAATCCACGACGCTGGACAAGAAGCCGCCGACCTCCACGTCGGAGATCTTGTGTGCGGCGGTGGACTTTGCGAACGTGTCGGAGATGATGTCCGCCCATTCGTCGATCGTTTTCGTTTCGTCGATGTCGTATTTGAAGTCGAAGTATCGCTCGATCTTCATTTCGCCGTTTTCATAGGTGAAGCATTCGCCGCCGAGGAGCTTGTAAACGTTTTTGAACAGCGTCTCGCGGTTGGGGATATACTCGAACGAGAGATACTCCGGGATACGCTCGCGGTTGAGCTCGCGCACGAACGCCGGATGCGGCAAAAAGCTCTTGATCTCGTTGCCGAACAGGAACACGCCGTCGCGCAGATAGTAGTAGAACGGCTTGATGCCGAAGATATCGCGCGCGCCGAACAGCTTGTTCTTCGCCTTGTCATAGATGACGAACGCGTACATGCCGCGCAGCATGTTCAGAAGGTCCTTGCCGTATTCCTCATAGCCGTGCAGCAGCACCTCGGAATCGGTGCGCGTCTTGAACGTATGCCCTTTTTCGATCAGCTCGGCGCGAAGAGTCTGGAAGTTGTAGATCTCGCCGTTGAAAACGAGCACGAGCGAGTCGTCCTCATTTTCGATCGGCTGGCTGCCGTTCTCCAGGTCGATGATGCTGAGTCTGCGGAAGCCCAGCGCAGCGCCGTCCGTGATGAAATAGTCGTCCTGATCGGGTCCGCGGTGGGCGATGGCGTCCGCCATCTTCCGGATGCAGGACTGCGAAACGGGGATATCCGCGTCGATATAGCCGACAAATCCGCACATAATACTGACCCTCCGTTACTTGCAGTAGGTATTGAACTTCTTGATCTGGTTCATCTCGTACGCCGCGACATACAGCCGACGCTTGAGCGTCATATCGGGCTTGTAAATGATCGGGTTCGACCACTTGCCCTGCTTCCACAGACGCAGCGCGCGCGAACGCATCTCGTCGTCGTGCACGAACTTTTTGATGACGTATTTCGGCACGAACGTGAACAGATGCTCGTTGTCCGCGACGACCAGACCCTCGAACGTCTTGCCGTAGATGTATTCGTCCACGAGGTACTTGACCGCGTTGAAGCCGCTGCCGGTGATGTAGTAGTTGCTGCGGCCGAGACGGACGTTGATCTCAAAGAACTTGTACTTGCCATCGCGCGGGTCGTACTTGAGGTCGAAGTTGGCGTAGCCGACGTAGCCGACGCGCTTTAAGAAACGCTGCGCCTGGTCGACGACCTCCATGTTCACCTCGTTGATGATCGCGCACGGATTGCCCAGCGCCGACGGCGTGTGCTCCTCGAGCAGCGTGTGGCCGAACGCGGCGAAGCGGACGTCGGAGTTCTTGTCGCAGTAGCAGGTCAGCACGCGCATGCCGGTGTCGTCGCCGGGGATGCGGTCCTGAATGAGGAACTTATAATCGTAGCTCGACGTGGCGAGGTTCGAGAGCATTTCCTCGAGCTGCTGCTTGTTGTCGAAGCAGAAAACCTTCTTTTTGCCCGGGAACTTTGCGTAGTGGTACAGCGCGCTGTTGGCGGTCTTGGCAATGATGGGATAATCGAAGTCGAACGTCAGCGGCGTTTTCTCCTTGCAGTCATACACGAACGTCTTGGGATACGGGATGCCCAGCTCCTCCATGTAGGCGTAGAACTTGTCCTTGAGCACGATCTCGTTGAGCAGATCGGGATCGATGTAGGGGATGACGTAGTATTTTGACAGCTTCTCCTTGTTTTCGCTGAGGATGCGCACGTACCAGTCGCCGCAGCCGAGCACGAGCAGCTTCTTGTCCTTGCCGTACTTTTCGCCCACCTCCAGCAGCGCGGGGATCAGCACGTCCTCACGCTCGAGGCCTTCGTAGTACAGGCTCTCGCACAGGCCGCTCATCACGACCGGACCGCCCTGCGACATGTTGACCGCAAGGGACTTGACCTTGTATTCCTCATAAAACGAGCGGATCAGACTGTACGCCGTGATGTCGCCGCCGAGGATGACAGGAATGAAGTCGTATTCTTTGAATTCCATATCGCTTTGTTATTCCTTTCCCAAATACAATATTATGTATACAACAAAAAATTATATTCCAAATATTGACTCTTGTCAAGGCGTTTCGACACTCTGAAAGGGGACAATGCAAAAAATATTTTTGCCGATCCTTGCGAAGATATACGCCTGCAGCGGCTTGTCAACCGTGTACGGATATGTTATAATCAAAAATAAGGAAAAAGAAAGCGGAGGAAACCATGCGGAAACTGTTCGTCTATCTGAAAGAGTACCGCAGAGAAAGCGTGCTCGGACCGCTGTTCAAGCTGCTTGAAGCGTCGCTCGAACTGATCGTGCCGCTCGTCGTGGCGGCGATCATCGACCGCGGCGTCGGCGGCGCGGACAGGGGATACGCCGTGCGTATGAGCATGGTGCTCGTGGCGCTGGGCTTTGTCGGCATGCTCTTTTCCGTGACGGCGCAGTTCTTTGCCGCCAAAGCGTCCGTCGGGTTTGCGACGAAGCTGCGCTCCGCTCTGTTCCGCCATATCCAGAGATTGTCCTTTAAAACACAGGACGAGGTCGGCGTGTCGACGCTCATCACGCGCATGACCTCCGATATGAATCAGGTGCAGACGGGTCTCAATCTGACGCTGCGGCTGCTGCTGCGCTCGCCGTTCGTGGTGTTCGGCGCGATGGTGATGGCGTTTACCGTCGACGTGCGCGCGGCGCTGTGGTTCGTCGTCGTGATCCCGATCCTCGCGGCGGTCGTGTTCGCCGTCATGCTCACGTGCATCCCGCTGTACAGAAAGGTGCAGGGACTCTTGGACCGCGTGCTCGGCGGGACGCGTGAAACGCTCACCGGCGTGCGCGTGCTGCGCGCGTTCGGCAAGGAGGACGAGGAGATCGAATCCTTCGCGCGCAAAAACGACGCGCTGACCGCGATGCAGAAATTCGTCGGCCGCATCAGCGCGCTGCTCAATCCCGTGACGTACGTTATCCTGAACCTTGCCGTGCTCGGACTCGTCTATACCGGCGCGATCCGCGTCGAAGCGGGACTTTTGACGCAGGGTGCGGTCGTCGCGCTCTATAATTACATGTCGCAGATCCTCGTTGAGCTCATCAAGCTCGCCAATCTGATCCTGACCGTGACGAAATCCGTCGCGTGCGGCAAGCGCATCCGATCCGTGATGGAGCTGCCCGAAGCGCAGGGCGCGGTCGGTTCTCTGCCTGCGGGAGACAAAGCGTACCGCGTGGAGTTCTGCGGCGCCGGACTTCGATACAATGAGACGGGCGACCCCGCGCTGCAGGGCGTCGATTTGCGCGTGCGCGCGGGCGAGACGGTCGGCGTGATCGGCGGTACGGGCAGCGGCAAAACGACGCTCGTGAACCTGATCCCGCGTTTTTACGACGCGACCGAGGGACAGGTGTTCGTGGACGGCAGGGACGTGCGGTCGTACGATCCGCAGACGCTGCGCGCGCGCATCGGCGTCGTGCCGCAGAAGGCCGTTCTGTTCGCGGGGACGATCCGCGACAATCTCCTGTGGGGCAACGAAAACGCGGACGATGTGGCGCTGCTTGAAGCGATCCGCGCGGCGCAGGCGTCGGACGTTCTGGACGCCAAAGGCGGTCTCGACGCAGTGGTCGAGCCGTTCGGCCGCAACCTTTCCGGCGGACAGCGCCAGAGACTGACAATCGCGCGCGCGCTCGTGCGCAGACCCGATATCCTGATCTTCGACGACAGCGCATCCGCGCTCGATTTCGCGACGGACGCCGCGACGAGGGTCGCGTCGCCGGCGTCGGGACGCACGACGAGCTGCTCGAAACTTGTCCGGTATACCGCGAGATCTATGACTCTCAATTCCGAAAGGAGGCGGGGGCATGAAGCAGACTCGACAGAAAGCCGAACGCGGCACCGTGAAAAAAGTGCTGCGCTGCCTTCGCCCGTACGGCGCTCTGGCGGCGCTGTCCATCCTGCTGTCCGGCGTGAGCGTCGCGCTGACGCTGTACGTTCCGGTGCTGGTCGGGCGTGCGGTCGACTGTATCGTCGGCGCGGGACAGGTCGATCTTCCCGCGGTCGTATCGATCCTCTGGCGCATCGGCGCGGTCGCGGCGTCGTGCGCCCTGCTGCAGTGGCTGACCGGCGCGATCAACAACCGCATTTCCTTCCACGTTGTGCGCGACGTGCGCGACAAGGCGTTCCGCAAGCTGCAGATCCTGCCGCTGCGGTACCTCGACGCACATCCGACCGGCGAGATCGTCAGCCGCGTGATCGCGGACGCCGACCAGTTTGCGGACGGTCTGCTGCTCGGATTCAGTCAGCTCTTCACGGG
>CADAGA010000160.1 GCA_902787275.1 Oscillospiraceae bacterium
GGAACTGATCGGCAAGATCGATTGGGGCGATCTGTTCAACAAAGCGAAGCCTGCGTTCGGCAAGGTCGCTGACTTTATGAAGAAAACGCCCGGTATCCTTGTCGCGCTGACGATGTTTCTGACCGTGCTGGCCGATCCGGTCGCCGGCAACACCGGAAGCGCGCGCCTGACGCAGGAAGAGGTGCGCACGCTGATCGACGCTTCGTTCATGAACAAGGGGTTGACGAACGACGGAAAGTATTATTATACGTCCGGCTCCGTCAGTTTCGCAAAGTATACCGCGCTGGCAAAGTATGAGATCGACACGGTCAAGCGCGTCAAGTACAGGGTGTTCCCGGTAAACTGGGATCTTATCAAAAAAGGTTACGACAATATCGACGGACTGAGCTATTACGACGGAAAGATCTATGCGGCGATGGAATCCAAAAGCGGAAAAGCATCGCCGTGCATTGCGGTGTTCGACGCGGAATCCTTGTCGTTTGAAACGAGCTACGATCTTCCGGCAAGCTGGTTCCCGCAAGGCATTACATGGGTCGCTGTGGACAGGGACACCGGTATCCTGTACACCTGCGCATGGCCGTCGGCAACCACCATTCATTCCTTTAAGGTGGATGCGACCATGGCGCATATCAGCGAGATCGACGTGAGCGGTTCCGCAGTGCTCGACCGCATCTGCGGCGGCGAAGTGTATCAAGGTCAGCTGTATCTTTCGCAGGATATGGAATCCTCGCGGATCGACAACGTCGTTCGCGTAGCATTGGAAACCGGAGAATCGGACGTGTTCTTTACGCGCGACTGCGGTCGCTCGGACGGCGTGGCAGGCGACATCACCGTGTACCGCAAACGAGACGGTTCCATGTTCCATATCTGTGATTATAACGGCATCATCGGCGTGTATCTGCGCAGTTATTCTGTAATCTGATCGGGAGGGCTTATGGCGATTTTAGTAACAGGCGGCGCCGGGTTCATCGGCTCGCACACGTGTGTCGAACTGCTGACGGCAGGCTACGACGTGGTTATTATGGACAATTTTTCCAACAGCAGCAAGGAATCGGTGCGCCGCATCGTGGAGCTTTCCGGGAAAAGCGTCAAACTGTACGACAAGGACATCCGCGACGAAAACGCGTATGATCTGATTTTCAAGGAGAACGTTATCGACTCCGTCATCCATTTCGCCGGACTCAAGGCCGTGGGCGAGAGCGTCAGAAAGCCGGTGGAGTATTACGACAATAACATCGGCGGCACGGTAAAGCTGCTTGCAGCAATGCAGAAGTTCGGCTGCAGGCGGATCGTGTTCAGCTCCTCTGCGACGGTTTACGGCAGTCAGAATCCGGTTCCGTTCCGCGAGGATATGCCGGTCGGCGGCACGACGAATCCCTATGGTACGACGAAGCTGTTCATAGAACGCATCCTTACCGATACGCAGACGGCGCATCCGGATTGGAGCGTTGTGCTGCTGCGCTATTTCAACCCCATCGGCGCGCATGAGAGCGGCAGGATCGGCGAGAATCCGCGCGGCATCCCGAATAATCTCATGCCCTATATTTCGCAGGTCGCAGTCGGCAAGCTGCCGTATCTGCACGTGTTCGGCGATGATTATGATACGCCGGACGGGACGGGAGTGCGCGATTATATCCACGTCGTCGATCTTGCGATCGGACACGTCAGAGCCGTGGAGAAGGCGATGCGCGATACGGGAGTCGCGATCTATAACCTCGGCACCGGACACGGCGTGAGCGTGCTTGAACTCGTTCACGCGTTTGAACGTGCGTCCGGCATAAAGATCCCGTACCAGATCGAGCCGCGCAGGGAAGGGGATATTGCCGTCTGTTACGCGGATGCGTCCAAGGCGGCGCGCGAGCTGGGCTGGACGGCACAGCGCGGCGTCGACGAGATGTGCGCAGACACGTGGCGCTGGCAATCTCAGAATCCCGAAGGGTTTTAAAATGGAATATCTGGTCAACGATCAAAAGCCGGAACGTGCCGTTCTGGTCGGCGTGGATACCGGCGAATACGATATGGACAGCGCGTTCCGTGAATTGGAGCAGCTTGCGGAAACGTCCGGTGCAGTCGTCGCTGCGACGCTCTGCCAGAAACGGCAGAGTCCGGACGGCGCCACGTATATAGGCGCGGGCAGGCTTGAAGAACTGCGCGTATACTGTGCCGATGAGCAGATCGATCTGCTCATCTTCGAGGGAGAGCTCACACCGTCGCAGCAGCGCAATATCGAAAAGGCGACGGACGTACGTGTAATCGACCGCACGATGCTGATCCTCGATATTTTCGCGCTGCATGCGCGCAGCGGCGAGGGAAAGCTTCAGGTGGAGATCGCGCAGCTCAAGTACAGCCTTCCGCGTCTTGGCGGAAAGGGAACGGAGCTGTCACGGCTCGGCGGCGGCATCGGTACGCGCGGACCGGGTGAAACGAAGCTGGAGACGGACAGACGTCACATCCGGCGTCGTATCAAGAGTCTGGAGAATGATCTTGAAACGCTGAAAAAGCGCCGCGCGCTCATTCGCGAACGGCGCAAAAAGGACGAAGTCGTCACCGTCGCCATCGTCGGTTATACGAACGCGGGGAAGAGTACGCTGATGAATGCGCTGACGGACGCCGGCGTGATTGCGGAGAACAAGCTGTTCGTGACGCTCGATCCGACCGCGCGGCAGCTTCGGCTTCCGGGCGGACGGACGGTCATGCTGATCGATACGGTCGGGCTGATCCGCCGTCTGCCGCATCATCTTGTCGAAGCGTTCTTATCCACGCTCGAGGAGGCGGCCTCCGCGGATCTGATCCTGAACGTCTGTGACGCGTCCGATCCGGAATGTACGGAGCATCTGGAGGTCACCAAGAATCTGCTCGAAGAGCTCGAATGCGGCGATACGCCCGTGATCTCCGTGATGAACAAATGCGATATCGCCGATCAGACGGACGATCTGCCCGTATTCGGCAAAAGCATATGTATCTCCGCCCGAACGGGCGAGGGGCTGGATGCGCTGCTCGAACTGATCGATCAGTCGCTTCCGCCGACACGTATGCGTGTGCGCGTTCGGCTGCCCTATTCCATGGGCGGAGATGCGGCGCGTCTGCGGCGTGACGGAGAAGTCCATGCTGAGTCCTATGAGGCGGACGGCCTGTTGCTGGACGTTACGGCTTCAATTCGCCTTCTTGACGCTTACAAGCAGTTCATGGAGTAAGCGTCATCGGGCGCAGCGGTACGTTTCTCCGGACTTCAGACCGATCCCGCGGTACTGCATCAGCTCACTGACCGTCACCAGCTCGAATCCCTTTTCTTTCAGCTTCGGGACGATCGTTTCACAGCATTCTGCGGTAAACGCATAGATATCGTGCAGGAGGATGATATCACCGTCCTGCACGTTTTCTGTTGCTGCGCGGATCACTTTTTCACGATTCTCTGCCTTTGTACCTGCTGCCGCGTGCGCGTACGACCAGTCGCGCGGATCGACGCACCAGAGGATGATCGGCCGGTCGATTGCCGCACGAACGGCGCAGCTGCACCGTCCGCACGGTGCGCGAACGAGCTTCGGCCGGATGCCGACAGCGCGAAAGACGGCGTCGTCCGTTTTTTTTAACTGCTGCCGGATCGTTTCGTCGGAAAGCTCCGTCAGCTTCAGGTGATCGAACGTATGATTGCCGATCTCACACCCGAGAGAAACAGCCCTGCGCAGAAGCTGCGCGTTTTCGGCTACGTTCCGGCCGATCACGAAGAAGGTCGCCTTCGCGCCGTTCACTTCGAGAACGTCGAGGATTTTCGCCGTGTTGGCTTTGGACGGACCGTCGTCAAAGGTGAGCGCGATCTTCGCCGTGTCCCGTGCCGAAGCCGTCAGACAAACGGCGTGCAGTACGAGCGAGGCGCAGCAGATCGTCGCCGCGAACCGTTTCCGGATTTTGTTGCACATGTTTCATACCTCCGTGCAGATTCGGTTCGGCTCAATAGTATTATAAAACGGCGTGCGTCGCATATTCTACGGACACGAAAAGAATGCGTCGAAAAAATTTTGAAAAACTATTGACAAAAAAACGATTCCACGCTATAATATACAAGCTTTGAGCGCAAAGCATATATGGCGGCATAGCTCAGTTGGCTAGAGCATTCGGTTCATACCCGGAGTGTCGTTGGTTCAAATCCAACTGCCGCTACCAAGACGGCCCGGTGGTCAAGCGGTTAAGACACCGCCCTTTCACGGCGGTAACACGAGTTCGATTCTCGTCCGGGTCACCAGAGAAGGGAACAGGAGAGCCTGTTCCCTTTCGTTTTACGCTTGGAAGGAGGCGGGATGCGATGAAAAAGCTGCTTTTAGCGCTGCTGGCATTGTTTTGCGTTTTTCTTGTGTCCTGCCGCAGAGATCCCGGTTCCGTGCAAACGACGGAATCCACGACCGAGTACGTGATCGACGAGCAAGCGCTTCTGAAAGCCGATGAGGTCGTGCGGCATGACTGCAGCGTACACGGCCACGTGTTCAGTAAAGCGACGTGCCAAAAGGCTGCGACCTGCTATTACTGCGGGGAGCAGACCGGCGGACTTGCCGCGCACGACTGGATGCACGCGACGTGCATGCAAAAGGCGACCTGTACTGTGTGCGGCGCTGAGAAAGGTGATTTTGCCGCGCATCGTTTTACCAAGGCAACGTGTGCCGCGCCCGCGAGCTGCGCGGTCTGCGGTGCAAAGAGCGGAGGCGCGCTCGCGCATCATTTCCGCGCGGCAACGTGTGTTTCACCGTCTATGTGCTCGGTCTGCATGAAAAAGCAGGGCAGTGCACTCGGACATATCTGGACGGGCGGATCATGCACGGAGGATCAGGTCTGCTCGCGCTGCAAGCGTCATCTTCCTGCGCCGGGACATAAAATGACGGGCGGCAGCTGCACGGAGGATGCGGTCTGTTCCGTCTGCGGCTATGTCGAAAAAGCAAAAGGCCATAATTACGTGGACGGCGTTTGCACCGTCTGCGGCAAAACGGCGGAGGACGTCCGGCGCGAGGACGCAAC
>CADAGA010000161.1 GCA_902787275.1 Oscillospiraceae bacterium
CCGCGCGCAGCAGCGTATCGGTAAACAGGATGTGCGTCTCGTACGTGTCGGTGTCCTCCTTGTCGATCGTGATCACGCGGAAGCCTCTGTGCGCGTCGTTATAGGAGTGGAACGTGCAGCCCTGCGAGGAGACGAGATCGATCCCCTCATACGGCACGACGTAATGGTTGACGTGGTCGTGGCCGACGAATATCGCACGGACGTCGCCCTGCCGGATCATGGCGTCCACCTCGTCGTAAGCCGCCTCGCAGGCGGTGCTGGGCGGACACGGCGCTTCACTCAGCCAGTTCGTTTCGCGATCGACGCCGTCGGGCAGCACGTAATACTTGCCGCCGTGTTCGACCGCGCCGCTCGTTCCGGCGTCAACTTCCTTGAGCGCGCTGTAGATGTGCGGCGGGATGATGTGCTGGAACGCGATGGACGGCACCGGCTCGCCGCCGTTCGCTTCCTTCAGCGCATCGGACGTATTCACGTACCATTCCACCTGCTCGGGCAGCACGTATCCGTACCCGCCGTACTGCGGATCGGGATTGTAGTTGCCCGAGTCGAAGCACCAGACGTTGTACGCGACCTTGTCGCTGTCTGCGGATTCATAAACGGGGATATTGTACGTGCCTGCGTTCAGCGTGCTGTTGTCGCCAACCTTCAATTCCGCCACGACGCCGGCGCTGCCGATGAAGCAGGAATACTTCTCATACAGTTTGATCTGTTCCAGCTTGTCAAGCGGCGTTTTTTCATCGTCGTGATTGCCGAACACCATCGCGACCGGCACGCCGAGACGCTCGAACACGTCCATCACGTCTTTGATCGCCTTTTTGGCAGACAGCTCCGTCCGGCAGGAAGGGCCGGAAATGTTGTCGCCCGTCAGCACGATCAGATCCGGCTGCGCCGCTTCCACGGCATAGATGATCGAGCGCTTGCAGAAATACGAAAGAAACGCGTTGTCCTGCACGTCGGCGACCTGCAGGATGGTGAATTTGCCGTCCTCGCCGAAGCTGACGCGCGGTTTCGCCGCAGGTGCGGCCGCATCCGCGCCGAACGCCGGAATGACCAGCAGAACGGCCATAAGCAGACTCATCAAGAGCGCTGAACACTTTTTCATAACAATCGATCCTTCTTTCATGCTGTTTTGGTTAGCGCTAACTAACTGATAGCAGTATACGCCTCAAGATCACGAATGTCAAGCCGTTTGAAGCAGAAAAAAGGAGCCGCCCGAAAGACGGCTCCCGCTATTCCTGCGTGTTACGGACGCTCCTGCGTACCTGCCGGCGTACCGCCGTGCGCGTCGATCCTGCCGTCGCGCAGCAGGATGAGGCGATCCGCCTTTGCGGCAAGCTGCGGCGCGTGCGTGCTGAACACGAGCGTGCAGTTCGTCTGCGTCTTGTACCGCGCCAGCGCGTCGCGCACCAGCTCCGTCCCCCGCGTGTCCAGCGCGGCGGTCGGCTCGTCCAGCAGCAGCAGCGCACACGGGCGGATCAGCACCCGGCACAGCGCCAGCTTCTGCAGTTCGCCGCCGGACAGGGACTGCGCGCGCTTGTCGGCGAGCGCCGAAAGCTCCAGCTCTTCCAGCAGCTGCCGCGCCTTCTCCCGCTCCTCCTTTGCCCCGATCAGCACGTTGTCGAGGACGGTTCCGCGAAAGGCATACGGATGCTGCGGCAGATACAGCACGTCGTCCGGTGCCGTGACCGTGCCGCAGTCCGCGCGCAGCACGCGCGCAAGAATGCGCAGCAGCGTCGTTTTGCCGCTGCCGTTGGCGCCCGCAAGCGCGACCGATTCGCCGTCCCGTATGCAGAGCTGCGGCACGTCAAGCACCGTCCGCTCTTTGTAGATCTTTTTGACGCTGCGCAGTTCAACCATCGCTTCTCTCCTTTACCATCCAGGACGCGGCGGCGTTGACGATGAACGCAAGGATCAGCAAAACGATGCCCAGCGCGAGCGCGAACGAGAACTTGCCCTTGTTCGTCTCGAGCATGATCGCCGTCGTCATCACGCGCGTTTTCCACTGGATGTTGCCGCCGACGATGCTGACCGCGCCGACCTCCGCGATCGAACGGCCGAAGGCGTTCAGCACCACGGAGAGCAGCGACGCCCTGCCCTCGGACAGGCACAGCAGAACGATGCGCGCGTCCGAAAGCCCCAGCCCGCGCGCCGTCTCAATGATCGGGCGCGACGCGGTTTCGACGAACGACGCCGTCAGTCCCGTCACGAGCGGCGTGATGAGCACGCACTGCGCAATCACCATCGCCGTGACGGTAAACAGAAGATTCAGCCGCCCGAACGGGCCGTAATGTGTGAAGAGCATATACACGAGCAGGCCTGCCACCACCGGCGGCAAGCCCATCCACGTGTGGATCAGTTTTTTGAGGAACGATTTCCCCCGAAACTGTCTCGTGCCGATCAGCGCGCCGAGCGGCAGACCGAGAAAGCAGGAGATCGACGTGCTGAAAAAGGACATCCGCAGCGTCACGCCGAGGATCCGGAACAATTCCTTATCCAGAGAGAACAGCAGATCGAACGCCTGTTTGATACTGTCCATTTACGCTTATTTGTCCAGCAGGCAGAACAGCGCCGCGCCGTATTCCTTCACACCGTATCCCGCGATCAGCGCGCTCGCCTCGTCGCCGAGCATCCAATCGATCAGCGCGTCGGCGCCTTCCGTATTCAGACCGTCGATCTTCTCGGGATTCACGGCGATAAGAGAGTACGTATTTTTCATATCCTCGCCCTCTTCGAGCAGGATGTCGAGATCGAGCTGTGCCTGCATCGACAGGAACGTCGCCTTGTCCGTCAGGCAGTACGCCTGCTGCTCGGACGCCATCGAAAGACATGTGCCCATGCCCTGACCGGCGCTGACGTACCACGCGTCGGCAGCCGCGTCCGGCGCGTTGTCGCCCCAGATCTTCAGCTCCGCCTTGTGCGTGCCGCTCTCGTCGCCGCGGGAAACGAACGTATTCTGCGTGTCGCGGATCTTGCCGAATGCCGTCGCGGCGTCCACGCTGCCCTTGATCCCGGCGGGATCGTCCTTGGGGCCGACGACCACGAAATAGTTGTACATAAAGGGAATGCGCTCCACGCCGAAGCCTTTTTCGATGAACTCCTCCTCGGACGCCTTCGCGTGCACGAGGATCAGGTCGGCGTTGCCGTCCTCCGCCTTCTGGATCGCAGCGCCGGTACCGGCGGACTGCACCTCGACCTTGTAACCGGTCTCCTGCTCGAACACGGGCAGCAGATACGGCAGCAGGCCGGAGTCATTGACGGACGTCGTTGTGGAAAGACGGATGACCGGATTCTCCGGGGTCGGGACGTCAGCCGCCGCGGACGTTTGCGCAGGCGCGTCGGCCGTCTTGCCGCCGCATGCCGCGAAGGACACGAGCATGACCAGCGCAAGAAGAACAGCGAGTGTTTTTTTCATGATACATTCTCCTTTTCAAACACGGAAGGCACCGCTGTTTCCGGCGATACCCTTACGCCGGGGAGATTGCTCTCCGTTTTTTCGGCGTCGTCCTGCGGCGCATATGCCGTCGGCACACAGCTCCGCAGGATCGGAAAATATCACGGTTTTATTTTAACACGAACGACCCTTCGTTTCAATAAAAAATGTTGTAATGGAATCCGAAATATGATAAACTGTTTTGCGTCAGCCGTTATTATGACAAAGGAGAAAAACATGCGCTTGCTGCTGGATCTGTTTTTATCTTTCGTGAAGATCGGATTGTTTACGTTCGGCGGAGGCTATGCCATGATCCCGCTGATCGAACGCGTCTGCGTGGACAAAAAGGAATGGATCACGCACGAGGAAATGATGAACGTCGCCGTCCTCGCCGAATCGACGCCCGGCCCGATCGCCGTCAACTGCGCGACCTACGTGGGGCTGAAAAAGAAAGGGCTTCTCGGCGCTGCCGTCGCGACGGTCGGCGTGATCTTTCCGTCCTTCTGCATCCTGCTGCTGATCTCCTTTTTCTTTGACCGTTTTCTGGAGATCGCATGGGTCGCCGGCGCTTTCCGCGGGATCAAGATCGCCGTCGGCATCCTGATCGTCGACGCCGCAAGCAGAATGATCCGAAAAATGCCGAAGAGACCGACCGCGGTCTGCATCCTGCTCTGCGCGTTTGCCGCGATGCTGCTGATCGATCTCTTCTCTCTGCACGTTTCCACGATCGTTCTGCTGCTCGCCGCGGCAGCCGTCAGTCTGATCGTATGCCTTGTCAGGCGGCAGGCGGAAAAGGGGGATGAAAAATGATCCTCCTTGAACTGCTTGCCGGCTTTTTCAAGATCGGGCTGTTTTCGTTCGGCGGCGCTTACGCAGCGATCCCGCTCATCCGCGAGGTCGTGCTGTCCTACGGCTGGCTGACGGACGAGAAGCTGTCCTATATGATCGCCGTCAGCGAGAGCACACCCGGTTCGATCATCGTCAACATGGCGACGTATATCGGCTCGACGCAGGCGGGCGCAGCCGGCGCCGCGATCGCGACCGGCGCGGTCGTGCTGCCGGCATTTCTGGTCGTCATCCTGATTTCGTCACTCGTCAAGAAGGTCGTTCAGAACGAGCTTGCGCAGTCCGCGCTCGACGGGCTGAAGGCGTGCATGGCCGGCGTCATCCTGGCCACCGGCGCGTATATGATCCTGACCAACTGCATCGGGAGCGTGCAGACCGTTTCCGTGGACGCTGCCGCCGTTGTGATGACCGCCGTGCTCGCGCTGCTCTATTTCGGCGCGCGCAAGGTGCTCAAACGCGGCATGTCGCCTATCGTCCTGATCTGTCTTGCCGGCGCCGCCGGCGTTCTGGTTTACGGATGGAAGTAAAGCGGAATTTGTTGAGCTGACGCTCGGCGAATTCCGTGTGATGTGCGCCCGTGGCGCGTGATGTTTCCCTTCGGGAAGTGATGTTGTCCGCGTTGCGGAAAGTGATGTGTTTTGCTGACGCAAAACGTTTCGGACGGGCTTCGCCCGTACCCGATTATAATCGCCGGCCGCAGGCCCCGAATCAT
>CADAGA010000162.1 GCA_902787275.1 Oscillospiraceae bacterium
CGAAGATCAAGCCGGACAAGCGTGCGTTTGTCGTCAGCGAGTTCGGCGGTTACAGTCAGATCCTTGACGGGCACGTCTGGGACAAAAAGAAGAGCTTCGGCTATCTGATGTTCCGCTCAAAGCGGACGCTGACCGATGCGTACCGCAAACTGATGGAAAAGCAGATCCTTCCGCTTATTCCGAAGTATCTGAGCGCTTTCGTTTACACACAGGTCACGGATGTGGAGTTTGAAGTGAACGGTATTCTATCCTATGATCGCGAGATCGTCAAGATCGACGCCGAAACTTTGAAGTCCCTCAACGATAAAATGCAATACAGAAAGGAGACGGAATATGGCAACTTTTCATCCCTTTAAGGCGATTCGTCCTATTCCGGAGCATGCCGCTGACGTGGCGGCATTGCCGTACGACGTGATGAACAGCGCGGAGGCGCGCGAAATGGTGCAGGGGAATCCCTATTCCTTCCTGCACGTGGACAAGGCGGAGATCGATCTTCCCGAAGGTACGGATCTGTACTCGGACGAAGTCTACGCCAAGGCCAAAGAGAATCTCCAGAAGATGGAGGACGACGGTATCTATAAGCAGGACGCACAGCCGTGTTTCTACGTTTACCGTCAGACCATGAACGGCAGAAGTCAGACCGGTCTTGTCGGCTGCGCAAGCATTGACGACTACATAAACAACGTCATCAAAAAGCATGAGCTGACGCGTGCCGACAAGGAAGCTGACCGCATCCGCCACGTGGACACCTGCAATGCAAATACGGGCCCGATTTTCCTGTGCTACCGTGAGAACGCGCAGATCGGAGAGATCATCAACGCGTGGAAAGCGTCGCACACGCCCGTCTATGACTTCGTGACAGACGGCGGTGTCGGCAATACCGTCTGGGTCGTGGATGACGCTGAAACGGTCGACAAGCTGACAAAGCTCTTTGATACGACCGGCAGCTTCTACATCGCCGACGGCCATCACCGCTGCGCTTCCGCCGTACACGTCGGACAGCAGCGCCGTCAGCAGTATCCCGATTACGACGGTACGGAAGAGTTCAATTTTTTCCTTGCCGTGCTGTTCCCGCAGCAGGAGCTTGCGATCATGGACTATAACCGCGTGATCGCCGATCTGAACGGCTATACCGAGGCGCAGTTCCTTGAAAAGATCGCGGAAAAGTTTGTCGTTGAAGACGCGCCGCAGTCGCCTTATAAACCGGAGTACAAGCATACGTTCGGTATGCTGCTCGGCGGCAAGTGGTACAAGCTGACCACAAAGCCGGAATACGTTTTCGAGAACGATCCCGTCCGTCAGCTGGATGTTTCGATCCTGCAGGATCAGGTGATCGCGCCCATTCTCGGCATCGACGATCCGCGACGCGACAAGCGCATCGACTTCATCGGCGGCATCCGCGGTCTTGGCGAGCTGGAACGCCGCGTCAATACGGATATGAAGCTTGCATTTTCCATGTATCCGACGACGATGGACGATCTGTTCGACATTGCGGATTCCGGTGCGATTATGCCGCCGAAGTCCACGTGGTTCGAGCCGAAGCTCTTATCCGGCCTGTTCATTCATCGCTTATCGTAACGCCCTTGTAGTAGTGTGTTAGGATCTGCTTCCAATCCGCGCCGTCTGCGGCCATTGCGTTCGCGCCGTATTGACTCATTCCGACGAGGTGTCCGTATCCTTTCGTTTGGATGCGGAAGCCCGATTCGGTTCTGGATACGGTAAAGACTGCGCTGCGCAGGGATAAGGCCTTCCTGAACGATACGCCCGGAATGGTTTTTCCGCCGACAGTGATTTCTTCCACGAAACCGCTGCCGGCGGTTTTTTGATCGCCGATCCATTCATCCGCGTTGTCGGACAGCGAAACGCCATTCAGTTTTTGTATGGATTCGGCAAATTCCGTTTCGGAAAGCGTAACGGTCTGCTCGCAGTCAGGGGAAAGCTGATCGGCGTCGCTCGGCACGCTTTGCAGATAGGGGATATCGTCGCCGAACACAGTCAGCGCACTTTCCGTCTGTCCCGCGCTGACAGCAAAAAACGCAGCGCAGATCGGACTGCCTTGATAGGTCATAATCTTTGTGCACACTTCTTCGACAGCAGCGCGAACCTTTGCTTCATTTGCTTCAAAGGATTCGCCCCATTTTTCTTTACGACCCTCTTCGGAAAGATACCCTTGATGTACCTGCGCGTCATCGCTCAGGTCAGCGCCCAGAAGCGACGTTGTCGGAGATTTATTCTCAACCGAACGCCTGTAAAGCGCGTATGTATGGCACGCAACCGCCTGCGCCATCAAAGCTTGGGGATGATAGGAAGCCGGCATCTCCGCACTGACGGCGCCGACGAGGTATTCCGTCATCGGCAGCTTGAGCGGCATGTTCTGATTTGACAGAAAAACGGTTACCGTGTTTTCAAGCTCTGTCTGCGACTCGTCGACCGGTTTATCGACTCCTCCCGGAAGCGCGATCGCCGGCGTCAGGATCAATGCTGCGGCAGTCAGTGCGGCGAGAAACAAATAAATCCTCATATTTTTCGCTCCATTCTTATGAATATCGTTATATAGACTTGACATTTCCTTATTAAATAGTATAAAATATCTTTATGTATTTTTATGCTTTCCGGCATTAGGTGGTGTCTTATGTCCAGTATTATCTCATCCATTTCCAAGGAGGCGCTTGCGCCGCTTTGTAACGAACTGCTCAACCATAACCAGATACGCCCGGAGGATTTTACCCGTTACGACGTAAAGCGCGGCTTGCGCAACGCGGACGGCACGGGCGTGATGGCGGGTCTGACGCATATCTGCTCTGTCGATGGTTATTACATCAGCGACGGCGAGCGTGTTCCGCGCGAAGGTCATCTTCGTTACCGCGGCATTGATATCAACGACATCGTGCAGAACTGTGTGAAGGAGGATCGCTTCGGATTTGAGGAGACGGCCTGGCTTCTGATGTTCGGCAATCTGCCGACGCAGAAACAGCTTGATTCTTTCTGCGCTCTGCTTGCCGAAGCGCGCGATCTGCCGGAGGATTTCATCGAGGATATGATCATGAAATCTCCGTCGCCCAACGTCATGAACAAGCTTGCCCGATCGGTTCTTTCGCTGTATTCCTACGACCCTGATCCGGAGGATCCTTCGATCGAAAACGTTCTGCGTCAGTCGATTCAGCTTCTTGCGCAGATGCCGACGATCATGTCCTACGCATATCAGGTCAAGCGTCGTCATTACTACCACAAGAGCATGTACATCCATCCGGTCAAGCCCGAATTCATGACGGCTGAGACTGTGCTGCGCACGATCCGCTCGAACAAGGAATTCACCGATGAAGAGGCGAAGCTTCTTGATCTTTGTCTGATCCTCCACGCGGAGCACGGCGGCGGCAACAACTCCGCTTTTGCCACTCGCGTGCTGACGTCGAGTCTGACCGATACCTACGCCGCGGTTGCCGCCGGCATCGGTGCACTGAAAGGACCGCGTCACGGCGGCGCGAATCTGAAGGTGCGCGAGATGCTGAACTTCATCCGCAGCGACGTTGAGGATGTCACGAACGAGGATCAGGTTGCGGATTATCTTTGCCGCATCCTGGATCGCAAAGCGGGCGACCATTCCGGTCTTATTTACGGTATGGGACACGCCGTTTACACGCTGTCCGATCCGCGTGCGCTCATCCTAAAGAAATATGCGAAGGAATTTGCCGGCAAGCGCGGTTTTATGGATCAGTACGAGTTGATCGAGATGGTCGAGCGGCTGACGCCCGAGGTGTTCGAGCGTGTCAAAGGCTCCAAGAAAAAAGTATGCGCAAACGTGGACTTGTATTCCGGCCTTATCTACGATATGCTCAATATTCCGGAGGATCTGTTCACGCCGCTGTTTTGTGTGGCACGAATGGCCGGTTGGTCGGCGCACCGCATGGAGGAGCTGATGACCGGCGGCCGCATCATTCGACCCGCTTACAAGAGCGTTTCGCTTCCGCGACAGTATTATCCGATCAACGAGCGATCCGAAGGCTACGTTGCCGATCCGAATTACGTTCCGTCCGAAGAACGAGTTTGATTGCATAAAGGAAGGTGCTGTTCATTATGAATACTCAGAACATGAAATCTGTTAATCCCTTTGTACTGTTCATCGTCTTTATTGCGACTGTGATCCTCGCGCTGCCGATGCGCGTGTTTCAGCTGATGGTCAACGTAGAAAGCGGTACGGGATTCTGGATCAACCACACGCATTTCTCGATCTTCGTGCTCTATGCGATCATCGCGATCGGCGTCGTTCTTCCGATCGTTCTTTCACTTGTTTTCAAGTGCGGTCTGGGCAAGACGGAGCCCGGCGCCGAAAAGAAAAAGCTCGGCGGTGTGCTGTCCTTTGTGATGGCGGCGGGCCTTCTGGTTGACGCGATCTCGAGATACAGCTCTTTTTCGGATCTGTACTTTGAATACTCGGTTTCCGCTGCCGAATCGCCCATGATGACGTATCTGTCCAAATCCGGAGCGCTGGCCATGGGACTTGAGGCGTTCTTTGCTGTCGTATCCGCGATCTATTTCATTATGCTCGGTATTGCGTGGCTGACAGAGAAGGATCCTTCGGAGTACAAGCTGCTTGCGATCATGCCGGTGTTCTGGGCGATCTTCCGCATCATGCACCGCTTTATGCGCAAGATCAGCTTCATGAACGTTTCCGAACTGTTTTTTGAGCTGCTCATGATCGTGTTCCTGATGATGTTCTTCATGGCGTTTGCGCAGGTCACGTCCAAGGTCAACGGGAAAGGGCTCGAATGGAAGCTGTATGCTTACGGTCTGCCCGCGGCAATGCTTTGCCTCGTGTGCTTCATTCCGCGCATTGTTGTGACTGTTCTCGGCAAGGGCGAACTGATTGCAGACGGCTCTGCGATCGAGATCGTC
>CADAGA010000163.1 GCA_902787275.1 Oscillospiraceae bacterium
CGGCGTCTTCCGCGGCACGTTCGACGTCCGCGCCAGCGACATCAACGAGGAAATGAAGATGGCGGCAGCCGAAGCGCTGTCGAGCCTGATCTCCGACGACGAGCTTTGCGAGGATTACATCATCCCGAAGGCGTTCGACCCGAGAGTCGGCCCCGCCGTCGCAAAGGCAGTCGCCGAAGCCGCCAGAAAGAGCGGCGTGGCGCGCATCTGACAGCCGCTCACGCAATAAACAACGTTTACCCGCGACAGGTTCTCTGCCGCGGGTTTTGCTTTGTCGGAAACAGTTGTTTTTGCGCATTTAATGTGGTATAATGGTATTATACTATATTTTAAGGAGAAATGACCATGTCGATCAAGGCGTTCTTTTTGCGTGCGGTCTGCGTTTTTATCGCGGTTCTGGCGCTGGTGTACGTCGGCTTCTGCGACCATGCCGCGTGGGACGTAGAGGACCCGGAAAGCTGCCGGCTGCATTTTTCCGTCCTGTCCGACGTGCACGTCGAGGGAAACAACGCGATGCGATACAAGGTATTCGCGCGGTCTTTACAGGACGTTCAAAAAGGCAAAAGCGGCAACGACGCGATCCTTTTTCTCGGCGACAACACGATGAACGGCTTCTTCGGCGAGAACGTCCTGTTCCACGGCGTGGTGCGCACGTTCCTGCGCAATGAAAAGGTGCTGACCGTGATCGGCAACCACGACGTCGGCAACGGTCAGGGCGACGAACAGGCGCTGACCGAGCAGTGGCTGACGTTCACGAACGCGTTCTTCGGCAGGGAGCTTGACAAGCCGTGCTACGTTGACGAGATCAACGGCTATACGTTCATCGTCCTCGGTCTTGACGTGCAGCTCGATTGGATGCAGCAGGCGCTGGACCGTGCTGCGGACAGCGGAAAGCCCGTGCTCATCTTCGCGCACTATCCCCTGCAGCGCGCGCAGATGCAGGGCGGCAGCGATACGGACAGTCTGTCGAAGATGCTCGCGCGTTACGGCGCGGAGCACGACGTGTTCTGCTTCGTCGGCCACACGCACATGGATCTCGACCTAAACAGATCCTTCCGCAGCTACAACGGCTACGAGCAGATCTTCCTGCCGCGTCTGACGGAGCTGAACGGTCCGAAGGACAATGAACCGAGCGTCCGCACCGGAGACGGTCTGGAAGTCGAAGTTTATGACGACGAGCTCGTGGTGCGCGGACGCAACTTCTTCCGCGGGGAATGGGTCGGCGCTTCGGACGGCAGAGAGCTGTGCGAAGTGCGCTATCCGCTTCGCGATCTCGGGGAGGAAGGCTGAGCGGTGCGGAACGATCCATCTTTAGAACCACACACGAACGAGGAACTGTACCGACGCCAGGTGGAAACGCTCCGGCAGTTTTTGAAAACCGGCGCCATCTCGCAGGCACAATTCGACAAAAGCTATCACGATCTGACCGAAAAGATGCATTTTTCAGACAAGAAGAAATAAAGCAGGAGGGCTTTTCATGCGGTTTGCCGTTTTATCCGACACGCATTACATCTCAAAATCCACCCTTCATGAAGGCGGCGCGCACAGTCCGCGGGACGTGCTGCGCCACGAGATCAACCGCAAGGTGTTCGACGATCTGAAAAAGAGAACAGATCTCGACACGATCCTCATCACGGGCGATCTGACCGACGCGGGTGATCTGGACAGCCATCGGGAATTCTCTGATATCCTGCGCGACGTGCAGAAATCCGGCAAAAACGTCTACGTCCTGACGGCCACGCACGACTTCCACTACAGCCGCGCGTGGGTCAGCGTGTACGACCAGCCCGTGCACTACCATCAGCGTCCGTGGGAAAAGCCGTGGTTCGACCGCGAAAACACCGACTACCGCGCGCTCGTGAAGGAAGAGCATGCCCATCTGTCCGACGAGGCGTGCAGGCCGCTGATCAAGCCCGTCGCCTCTCCCGACGATCTGTGGGATATCTACCGCGCATTCGGCCGCGATCAGGCGTTCTCGTCCTGCGACTCCGCGTATTCCTACGCGGTCAAGCTGGAGGACAAGCTCTGGTGCCTGATGCTCAACAACAACTTCCGCGACATCGACGCCATGTACGACGCGAGCCCGACCTATTCGCCCGCGTGCTACCGCTGGATCGAAGGCATCGTAAAAAAGGCAAAGGCCGAAGGCGCGTTCGTATTCGCCTGTACGCACCATCCGCTCGTTCCGCCCGTTCCGGCGTACAAGCTCGGCGGCACGCCGCGCAACATGCGCAATCCTTACGTCTGCCACACGCTCGCAGACATCGGCCTTTCGCTCGTGTTCAGCGGGCACACGCATTTTGCCGACGTCGCGTTCGGCAGCTCGGATCAGGGCAACGTACTGTGCAACGTCACGACGCCGTCGATCTGCTTCCTGCCGCCCGCGTGGCGGATCGCGGACCTCGATCCCGCAGAACACCGGCTGAAGCTGCAGACCGTTCCCGCCGAAAAAACCGACGCGATGCAGATCCCCGAAAAAACGCTGCGCGCGCATTTCGTCAAGGAATTCGTCACCGACCAGAAACGCAAGATCGAAGCGATGCCGCACGATCTCGGCAAGCTCGTGCTCGGTGTGCGCGTCAAGCATCTCTATCCCCTGTGCAGATCCGCCGCAAAACTGACGCAGGCAGAATACGCGCAGATCAAAGAACGAAAGCTCTTTGACGTCATCATGGAGTTGACGGTCAACATGCAGGCGGGCGACGGGAAATACACGCCCGACACGCCGCTGTATAAATTCATGATGGGACTCTGCGCCGTCGGAGACAGCGTGATCGGCACGCAGCCCTTTATCCCGATCGAGAAAAAGCTGCAGGGCTATACTTTGTCGCAGATCGTCGAGCCGATGCTCTTTAACAACGGCGTCCCGGACAACAACGCGGAATTTACGTTTGACCGTCTGCCGGAAAAGCGCTTCGACCCGCCCGTGTTCCGCAGCAGCGCCGGCGACGTCGTGATGCTTATTCTGAGCGTTGCGGCCGCGCTCCTGTCGCCGCTGTCCCCCGTTGCGGCATCGCTCGCGCTGCCGGTCATGACGCTCCTCAAAAAGCGGAAGAACCGCCGTTCACCCGTTCTGCCCGAGCGGTATTGATCTGAATCCGATCCGGAAGAAAGGAGATGCGCATGGAAAACCTCAAGGAACCCGCAGACGAACTGCTTCTGTACGATCCGCTGTTTGAAACGCCGCCGGACACCGTGATCCGCGATACGCACGGACGCGGTTTCTTCGGCAAAGCCGTCGTCAAAAAAGCGGTCTTTATCCTCGTGCTGCTGTTCTTCGTCGGCACGTCCGTCGCGTTGAGCTTCAGCTCGCTGACCAAGGCGACGTTCCGCTATGAGGACACGGACGGCGGCATGATGCTCTCCGAATTCATCGCGGGCAAAAACGACGCCGTTCTGGACGTCGGCCCGGTCTTTTCCGCGGACGGCGCCACGGTTGAGGAAGGCGCCGTCGTCGCCGTGCGTTCCTTTGCGGTCTGCTGCAACGAAACGACGTCCTTTATCCGCATCGGCAAGGACGTTGCCGAAATTCCCGACACCGCCTTTTACAGCTGCTCCGCGCTGATGGCGGTGCTCGTCGATCCCGAAAATCCGCATTTCCGCTCCGAAAACGGCGTGCTGTACCGGCTGACGGACGGCGTGCCGACGGAGCTGATGCTCTATCCCGCACGGAACGATCTGTACCGCGCCATGCTCTCTCTGGGTGAAACGGAACCCGCGACCGCGCAGGAAGCCGAACGCTTTGCCCTGCGCAGCGCCGAGCTGAAAGAACAGAGCGAGCCCTGGCTCTCCGAACTCGAAAAAGGCGACCCAGAGGAAACCGACTACGCCAGAAAAGCGGCGTGGCTCCGCTCGCTGCGGTACGATATCCTGCCCGGCGTTCGTGAGATCGGCGCGATGGCATTCGCCGAGTGTGAAACGCTCACCGAAGTGACAATCCCCGAGGGGGTACGCACGTTCTCGTCCATGGCTTTCTTCAAATGCGTCAACCTGCGAAGTCTGCGTCTGCCGGATTCCACGGAATCGATCGGCTCCGACGCGTTCTCCTACTGCGCGAAGATCCCGTATCTTTTCATCCCCGCCGGCGTGCGCGAGATCGGACACCACGCTTTCTTCGGCTGCAGCGGCGTTTCACAGGTCGACATGGCGTGCGCCGAGGACACGCTGCCGCAGCTGGGGCAAAACTGGCTGCCGCAGCAGAAAAAGCTGTTCATGCACGACGTCCCGATCGTCTGCGGCGCAGAAAGGAGGGCTGACGGATGAGCAAGATGCGTCAGTTTTTCTCCGAAGTAAAGGCGCACTGGAACGTACCGGACACGGCGAACGGCAAATACGTCAGCGGCAAAGAGTACCTCTACGTATTCTTCGGCGTCGCCGCCAACTACGCCGCGCAGGCGCCGTTCAAATACATCAGCTTTGCCGCTTCGTGCTACCTGCTGATGTACCACTATTCGCTGCCGTATCTTTCGTTTGCGGTCATCGCGCTGATCGGCATGCCGCTGTCCTATCTGTGGAACCTGCTCGACTGGTTCGTGACGGACAACCTCGGTCTGCTGCCGAAGCGCTCGGAACGGCGGCTGAACGTCGTGTATCTCGCCGTCGTCACCGCGGGTCTTCTGCTGCTGATCTTTGACGCGTCCGCCCTGTTCCCCGACGGCAGCCGTCTGATCGCCGCGATGGACGGTCTGAGCGGCATCAACGCGCGCGCCTTCTTCAAGGTGTTCGGCGTACAGCTTCTGTGCAACGGCTGGGGCGGCGTGCGCAATATCTTCTGGCGCAAAAAGCTGGTGCCGAAGCACGGGCGCTACAAGTTCAGCCTGTATGCCAACGTGATCCAGAAATCGGTCGCGATCGTGCTGATCGGCTGGATCCCCGCCT
>CADAGA010000164.1 GCA_902787275.1 Oscillospiraceae bacterium
TCACCGGCGCGGCTTTCCTTTGGATGCTGGGAGGGGGGCTTGGCTGTTACGGGGACTTTTTCACTTCTCTTTTCCACATTCAAGTGGTCATGCAGTCGCATGCGTTCCGATCCTGAGAAACGTCCTTGATCTGAACCGAAAACGGCGCAGAAGAACGTCATGCTCTTCTGCGCCGTTTTTATGTCCGGTTTCGTTATTATGCCGCGATCTTCGTGCTGGTTTCTTCCGGCACGGCGTCGACGACGGTACGCTCGCGATACTGCTGCGCCGATTTCGTGATCCCGTCCGGATAGATCTTCGCAAAGTCGTTTTTCATGGAGACCGGCGTGTAGCCCATTTCCCTGTATTCCGCCGACTTTTCATCCCAGTCCTGCGGACCCCATTCTCTTTCGGTGTCGTCTGCAACGATCATATATGCCTCGGCCGGATACGGGTTTCTGCTGTCGATGGCGT
The DNA here is from genome assembly GCA_902787275.1 of Oscillospiraceae bacterium. Classification (GTDB taxonomy): domain Bacteria; phylum Bacillota; class Clostridia; order Oscillospirales; family Acutalibacteraceae; genus UBA1425. The sequence goes on from CADAGA010000164.1 coordinate 454, forward strand.
AATTCATCATGCTGGTGTCGCTTCCGCTGTTGCCGAACGCGAGCACAGGCCGCTGACCGATCTCCCGCTCCACGTAGATGGATTTGTTGGCGTTCAGGTTCTTCTGAATGAAACCGCCGGTGATGACCAGCTCGTCGCCGTCCGCATATTTGAAATCCATGTTGGACGATTCCGCCTCGTGACCCGGCTGCTTGACCTCAAAATCCGTGCCGATCACGTGGTTCGGCGTGACGTAATCCCTGATCGGTGAGTTCGCAACGATCGCGCGGGTCGTCGTGCGCTCCGTGCCGCTGATCACGTAGATCGTGAAGTCGTTTTCATACAGGTACTTCACAAGCTCCGCCATCGGCAGATAGAAGTTGTCGATATACCGCATGTTGTTGAAGCTTTCGGTTTTCTTCTGACCGAACGTCACCGCGTAGTCGTAAAGCTCCTCGACCGTCATGCCGGCATACGCTTTGGCAAAGTTTCTCGCAAGCGTCTCATCCGCCTTGTATCCGGGCTTGATGGATGCGGCGACCTGCTTGAGCGCATCGGAAACTCTTTCCGGATGATCGTTCAGACAGAACTCAATGAACATCATCGTGTCGTAATAGGTATAGTACGTTTCACAGGTCAGCGTTCCGTCCATGTCGAACACGGCGATTCGGTCCTTGACCGGAATGAAGTTTGCCTCGTCCTTCGGGTCGGTGACTTTTTTGACGTAGTCCCGCAGGCTCTGCGCCACGGAGGAATCCGAAGACCAATACTCCGTCAGCGGTTCGGCCTTTGCGCCCCTCGTACAGAGGAAGATCAGGCAGACCGCCAGAGCGGCGACGATCAGCAGAACAACGGCGATGAGGATGGCTTTTTTTGTGTTTTTGCGGTTTTCCATGTGTACTCTTCCTTTCAAAACAATCATACTGCGGCGCTTCACAGCGCGATGCAGACCCTGCTGCGTTACGTGGTTCCGTCCACAGCATCGTCCTTGACGAACGCGCCGATCGCACCGCCGTCCCGGGCGCCCTTTTCGTACAGCGCGTGCAGCTTGTCCTGCTCGCGCGTGAGCATCTCCACGCCGCAGCAGTCGTCCGGCGCGACGATCAGGCATTTGCCTTCTTTTTCCTTTTGCCGCGCGAAGGCGAGACTCTTGCGGTAGTGCTCCGCCTTGCCGAGCAGCGTTTGCGAAAGTGCGGGATAGCGCCGGCGCAGCGCCGCCGCGCCCACACGGTCGATGCCGTCCGTTACCGCGAAGTCCACGGGACGCGTCAGGATCACCACGACGCGGTCACAGCCGAGCGCATACGCTTTTTCGATCGGGATGGGGTCGGCGATCCCGCCGTCGTAATAGACCTTTTCGCCGATCCGGCAGCCTCCGCAGATCACCGGCAGGGAGGACGACGCGCGGATGATGCGGTAGTCGTTCTGCGCCATGTCCGCCTGCGTGAAATAGACGGGATCTCCGTCCGTGCCGGAGGCGACGAGCACCATCTGCCCGTCGTAGGCGGCGATGCGGTCGTACCGCAGCGGGTCCTCGCCGTCCGCGTTCGAAAGCGTGGCGTAGACGTAGCTGAGGTCGATGAACGCGCCCTTGCGCAGCACGTTGCGCATGCTCATGTATTCCGGCCGGCGCGCGTACTCGGTGAAGAAGCGGTAGTTGCGCCCCTTCTGTCCGCCGATAAAAGCGGCGACGTTCGCGCTGCCGGCGGACACGCCGATGCACGCATCGAACCGCAGCCCGTCCGCAAGACAGCGGTCCAACACGCCCGCGCCGTAAATGCCGCGCAGACCGCCGCCGACGTCAATGATCCCCGTCATTTCGTAACGATATACGTCGCGTAGGCGAGCATCTGGTTCTGCAGGAAATCGCACGCGGTGACGACGTAGTGGTCGGGGTAGACCGTGACGAGATAACCCTCGCTGCGCTCCATCGCGGCGGACTTCCACAGAAGCGTCGTGTCGCTGCTGATGCGCGGCGCCGTGACGCTCGAGATGTGCACCATCGTGGCGGTCGTGCCGTCGTAGTCGGTGATGTTCAGCTGCGGGTTGATCGATTCCAGATAGTGCGCCCAGTGGGAGTGGCCGTTAAAGAACGTGACGTTCTTATACGTTTCCATGAGCTTGCGGAACTGCTGCTCGTCCCGGGTGCAGGGGACGTAGAACAGCGGGTAGAAGCTCATGGAGCGCGTGAGCAGATTGCCCTCGCCCGTCAGCGGGTTGCCCTTCGGCGCGGTGAGGAACGTGTGGAAGAAGAGGTACACGCGCTCATTCTTGTAGGTTTCGAGCTGCTCTTCGAGCCACTCGAGCTGCGCGTCCGTCACGATGCGCGACGTCGGCAGGATGTACTGTCCGGCGATCTGGCTGAAGAAGATGAACACGTCGCCGTGCGTCTCCTCGCCGCGGAAAACGAAATCGAGCCCGTTGTCCGCAACGGCCAGAACGCCCTCACGCTTCTCGTCGCCGTAGACGCCGGGATTGATGTACTTCTGCCAGTTTTCCAGCGTGTATTCACGCCGGCAGTCGTGGTTGCCCTTGCAGGTAAAGACGGGGAAGTCGTACTGCGAGGCGATGCGGTTGAACTTCTCGTAGGAATCCGCCTCGCCGTTCTTGGACAGATCGCCGGCCATGGCGACCATCGAAACGTCGTAGTCCTCGAAGAAATCCAGCGCCGCGGGGAACGTGATGCACGCGTCGTCGCCGGTGCCGGATTTGTTGTAGCGGTTAAAATGCACGTCGCTGAGCGCGCCGAAGGAGTAGGTGACGGCGTCCGCTTCCAGCTTGTTCTCCGGAAGCGCGGCAGTGCCGGCGAGCACGTCGCCGCCGTACACGAGGATGCTCTGCGCGCCGGCGGGGATCGCGAGGAAGTCGTAGAGATCGGCTTCGCCCTTGCCGCCCTTGACGGTCACGGTCGCAAACTCCGTGTAGGGCACGCTGCGGTCTGCGGCGTGCGAGGTGAGCTTGTTGCCGTCGGCGTCGCCCCAATAGAGCGCATATGCGCCGTCCGCCTGCGCCGTCAGCGTGACGGTGCCGGCGGCGGAGCCTGCCGTGTCGTTCGAGAACGCGACGGCTGCCTGTACGCTGTCCGGCTGGACGTTCTGCGGCGGGATCACGGGGCCGACGCGCACGCCGAGCGAGAACAGGATCGCCGTGAAAAAGGCGACGATGCGTGAAAAGAATGTTTGCAGCATAATGGTGTCTCCTCCTTTAGAATAACTCCCGCACGAGGCGGAACAGGTCGCTGAGAATCAGCCGCACACAGCGCGTGACCATGCGAAACGCGCAGGCGGCTTTTTCGCCGAAGGGCTTGTCCTCCGGCGCGCGCAGCGCGGTCTGCGGACGCTCATAGTCCTGCGCCGAGATCTGCAGCGTGCAGGTCATCACGGCGTGGTCGCTCAGCGCCTGCGGCTCACCGGGACGGTCGGTATAGAACGTATACTGATGCGCGGTCGGGGTGAACGCGACGCCGCCCGCACCGCGGTAGACCAGGCGCTCGTAGGAATCCCACAGACCCTTGAACAGGTCGTTGTACTGCGCGTTGTAGCGCGCGATGACCGCCTCGGCGTCGTCGCCGCGCAGGTAGTTGCCGCCGTTGACCGTTTCGACCCAGACGTCCCGAAAGCCCGCTTTGTCGATCATGGTCTCGTAGAATTCGGCGTAGTAGTACGTGTGCAGCGTGCAGTTGAAGTCGCCCGTGATGAGGACGGGGCGTCCGGCGGAGTGCGCGTCGATATAGGCGTTCAGCTGCTCGAACTGCGCTTTTTTGGCGAGCTGATCCTCCATCGCCTTGGACGCGTCTGTATGGATGTCGTACAGATCGATCAGAATGCCGCCCACGTCGAGCGTGCATTTGAGAAAGCCCTTGGGCGTCAGACCGTCGTTGTCGTTCGTCAGGATGCCGCTGAACGTATCCCACGCGACGCGCTCAACGTTGTAGATCGGGTACTTGGAAAAGACGTTCAGTCCGTCGCCGACGGGGATGCCGCCGCTGGTGAACGTCCGGTACGGATAGTTCGTCATCTGCGACGCGAGCAGGGCGTGAAACTGGAAGTCCTCCTGCACGCAGACCACGTCCGTGCCGCTCTGGTTGAGCATCGCGCCGAGCTTTTTCTCGGCGGCGGGGACGATCTTGTGACGGGAGGAAAACAGCGCCGGGATCGGCAGACCCTCCACGTTGGAGCAGGCGACGGTCAGAGACGCGGGCGCGTCCGCGGCAAAGCCGACAAAGCAGACGCCCGACAGCATCAGCACGGTCAGACACGCGCAAAGAATACGGTTCAAAAAGCGCATAGCGGTTCCTTTCCGGAAAATCAATCAGCCGACTGAAGTCAGTCGGCTGATTGCGATCGTCTTGAAAATTATTCTGCGGCAGGCGCTTCCTCAGCCGGAGCTTCCTCAGCGGCGGGAGCTTCCTCAGCAGCCGGAGCTTCCTCAGCG
>CADAGA010000165.1 GCA_902787275.1 Oscillospiraceae bacterium
GATACCGTCACCTACACCACGATCAAGGGACAGAAAGTCGGTATAATCTGCTGCTCGCTGTACAGCTACGACTATGTGTATGATATCCTCGCCAAGGTGCGCGAAATGCAGCGGCAGGACTGCGATCTGAAGATCGTCTATTTTCACGGCGGGATCGAGAATGAAACGGTTCCGGAGGATTGGAAGATCCGCGCGTGCCGCGAGCTCGCCAACGCCGGCGCCGATATCATCGTCGGTTCGCACCCGCACGTGCTGCAGCCGATGGAGGTGTTCGGCAATACGCCGATCCTCTACTCGATGGGCAATTTCTGCTTCGGCGGCAACACGCATCCGCCGAAGGACACGGTCGTCTACCAGGCTGTGTATACGCTCGAGGACGGCGCGATCACCGGCCGCGAGGACGTTCTGATCCCGTGCCGGACGTACTCCGGCGCATCCAACAACTATCAGCCGTATATCGTTACAAATGAAGCGGTGAAGCGGGAGATCCTCGATTTCCTGCACACACCGGTCGGATAAATGAAGGTGCTGCAATGAAAAAAACGCATAAACGGATCCTTGCCGTTCTGACTGCGGCGATGCTGCTCGTTTCGTGCAGCCAGTTTTCCATCCTTGCTGCTGCCGTAGATCATACGCACGCGTATCACGTTGAGACCGTGGTCGCGCCCGGGTATCAGTTCGGCGGCTATACGGTTTACAGGTGTTCGTGCGGCGACAGCTATATGGATGACTATACTTCGCCGATCGAGCAGCCGTACTGCGTGCTGACCGGCGGAAAGCTCGCGCCGGGCGATTCTGTCACGGTGCAGGCGGTGCTGCACAACTGCAGCGGGCTGCAGGATCTGACGCTCGATCTGTTATTTGATATGCAGCTTTTGCGCCTGACGGACGTGCAGTGTGCCGCGTACGGTGTGCCGGAGTTTCTTTCGGACAGGACGCTGTATTTCAGCTCTATCGACCCTGCCGCGCAGCAGGCGACGCTTCTGCTGACCTTTGCCGTGGATGCGGACGCGCCGACAGGCGAACTGACTGTTTCGGCGTCCGGCTGCGGCGTATCGTCATTGGCCGCGGACAACGGTGAGGAGATCTTCCTGACCACCGTTCAAAACGCGGTCCTGACGGTATACAGGCCCTTCGTCATGGCTGTGAACGCGCCGGAGGAACCGCTATTTGCGGGCGATACGGTGCGCTTGACGGTCGATCTTTCCGAGAATACGGGCGTCGCGGGCATGTCGCTCGCGCTGCATTACGATCCGGACGTGCTGACGCTGACCGCGGTCGGGAAATGCGGGATGTTCAATTCGGGCAGTACCGTGATGAGCGGCACGATCACCGCGATGCCGTACCGCATTCTGTGGGACGACGCTGCCGCACACGGCAACCATACCGAGAACGGCACGATCCTGGAGTTGACCTTTACTGTTAATGATACGGCCGAACCCGGCTCGACGCAGGTGTACGTGACGTTCGATGCGCCCGACGTGCTGGATACGGATCTGAACCCGGTCGAGCTGACGACGAGCGGCGCACAGCTTTCGATCGTCGATCATATCTGCGGCGACGCGGACGGCGACAGGGAACTCGACCTCACGGACGTTGTGCTGATCAGCCGGTATCTCGCGCAGGGCTGGAACGTTGAGATCGATACGGACAGCAGCGACGTCGACGGCGACGGAGCAGTCACCCTCAAGGACGCAGTCCTCATCCGCAGGTACCTTGCGGGCGGATGGGGCGTCGTGCTTGTGTAACGTACGGTCAATCATTATTTGGAGGAGATAGATATGCGAAAAACCATCTTTGATTCTCTTGCGGCAGGCTTCATGATCGCCATCGGCGGCGCCGTGTTCGTTGCGTGCGTCGGCGACAGCACGAATCCGGGCATCGTCAAGATCCTCGGTGCGGTGCTGTTTTCGATCGCGCTGCTGACGATCTGCAAGCTCGGGATGTACCTGTTCACCGGCAAGATCGGTTTCGTCGGCGAGCACTTCGAGCCGAAGGACGCGCTGCATCTGCTGGTCGGTCTCGTCGGCAACTACGTCGCGGCGACCGCTTGCGGACGCATCCTTGCCTACGCGCTGCCTGCGAACGCCGAAAAAGCCGCGGCCCTTTGCGAGACGAAGCTCGGACAGAACCCGCTGCAGACCTTCATCCTCGGCGTGTTCTGCGGCATACTGATGTACGTCGCGGTCAAGACGTTCAAGGAAAAATCGCTCATCGGCATCCTGTTCGGCATCCCCGTGTTCATCGTTGCGGGCTTCGAGCACTCGATCGCCGACATGTTCTATTTTTCCTTCGGCGGCAACTTCACGGGAAAAGCGTTCCTGTTTCTGCTGCTGGTCGTCTGCGGCAACGCCGTCGGCGGCGTGCTGCTGCCGGTGCTCAAGCGTCTCGGCGGAGAGAAGTTCACACAGGCTTAAACGAAAAGAAAACGACAAAAAACTGCTGCAGGCAAATCGCTTGCAGCAGTTAATCTTTTGTTTTCTTATTTGTGATAGAGCTTCTTCGTCTGGTACTGCGGGTCGCAGGTGATGTTCATGCCGAACTTTTTGAACAGCGTTTCGTCGCGCTCGGTGAGGATCACCGTGGCGTGCGCCTCCAGTCCGCGCAGCTTCGGGATCTGCTGCAGCGCGAGCTGGGCGAGCGGGTTGGTCGCCGCGGAAACGGACAGTGCGATCAGCACTTCGTCCACGTGCAGACGCGGGTTGTGGTTGCCCATGTATTTGACCTTCAGCTCCTGTACCGGCTCAATGACCGAGGGACTGAGCAGATGGATGTCGTCCTGAATGCCCGCGAGCGCCTTGAGCGCGTTGAGCGTTGCGGCGGCGCATGCGCCGAGAAGCTCGGACGTTTTGCCCGTGACGATCCTGTTCTCTTCGATCTCGATCGCGGCTGCGGGCGCGCCGGTTGCCTCCGCTTTCGCGCGCGCGGCGCCGATTACGGGACGCTCGTCCACGGTGATGCCCGTTTGCTTCATCAGGACCTTGATCTTCTGCACGGATTCCGCGCTGCCGAGCCCCTTCTTGAGTGCGCACTGCTCGGCGAAGTATCTGCGGATGATCTCCTGGCGCGAAGCGATGCAGCAGACCTCGTCGTCGACGATGCAGTTGCCGGCCATATTCACGCCCATATCGGTGGGCGATTTATAGGGGCATTTGCCGTAGATCTGGACGAACGTCGCCGCAAGCACGGGGAAGATTTCCACGTCGCGGTTGTAGTTGACCGTCGTCTCGCCGTACGCCTCGAGATGGAACGGGTCGATCATGTTGATATCGTTCAGATCGGCCGTAGCCGCTTCGTACGCGAGGTTGACCGGATGCTTGAGCGGGAGATTCCAGATGGGGAACGTCTCAAACTTGGCGTATCCCGCGCGGATGCCGCGCTTATGCTCGTGATAGAGCTGCGACAGACAAGTCGCCATTTTGCCGCTGCCGGGACCGGGCGCGGTGATGACGACGAGCGAGCGGGAGGTTTCGATGTATTCGTTGCGGCCGAAGCCGTCGTCGCTGACGATGCGTTCGACGTCGGAGGGGTAGCCGTCGATGGTGTAGTGGTGGTAGACGCGGATGCCGAGCGACTCCAGCCGCTTGCAGAACGCGTCCGCTGCGGGCTGTGCCTGATAGCGCGTCATGACGACGCTGCCGACCAGAAGATCGATGCCGCGGAAAGCGTCGATCAGCCGCAGGACGTCGAGATCGTACGTGATGCCGAGATCGCCGCGTACCTTGTTCTTTTCGATGTCGGCCGCGTTGATGACGATCACGATCTCCGCCTGATCCTTCAGCTGCAGGAGCATGCGCACCTTGCTGTCCGGTGCGAAGCCCGGCAGCACGCGAGAAGCGTGATAGTCGTCGAACAGCTTGCCGCCGAACTCCAGATACAGCTTGCCGCCGAACTGGTTGATGCGTTCGCGGATGTGCTCGGACTGCATTTTCAGGTATTTGTCGTTGTCGAATCCGATCTTTTTCATCTGTCTCCCTCCGTGCCCCAAACTTACCATATTACTATAGCACGATATTTGTCAAAACTCAACTGTTTTTCAGATTTTTTATCGTACCTGCAGCGTCAGCGCTTTGTCGAGGATCGCGTGCGCCGCGCTCTCTTTGGACTGCAGCGGCAGCTCGGTCGTGTCGTTCGCCGTGATGAGCGTGATGACGTTTGTATCGACGCCGAAGCCGGCGCCCTCGACCTTGAGACTGTTGGCGCAGATCATGTCGACGTTCTTTTTCGCGAGCTTGGCGCGGCTGTTTTCCATGAGATTTTCCGTCTCCATCGAGAAGCCGCAGATCACCTGTCCCGGACGCCGGTTTGCGCCGAGGTGCGCGAGGATATCCTGCGTGCGCACGAGCGGGATCGAGAGATCGCCGTCCTGCTTTTTGCGCTTCTCATCGGCGTATTCCGCCGGCGTATAATCCGCGACGGCTGCTGCTTTAAAGACGTAATCCGCTTCGGCTGCGTACTGCGTTGCCGCATCGAACATATCGGCTGCGCTGACGACGGGAACGACGCGCACGAACGCGGGCGCTTCGAGCGCCGTCGGGCCGGAAACGAGCGTCACGTCGGCGCCGCGCATGGCTGCGGCGCGGGCGATGGCATAGCCCATCTTGCCGGACGAGTGGTTCGTCAGGTACCGGACGGGGTCGATCGCTTCCTGCGTCGGACCCGCGGTGACGAGCACCTTTTTGCCCGCGTAGTCTTTCTCACAGGCGATCTCGTGCAGCACGTATTCCGCGAGCGTTTCCGGCTCGGGGAGCTTGCCCTTGCCGACGCTGCCGCAGGCGAGCCGTCCGCTTGCCGGTTCGATCACGTTCCAGCCGTACCGACGCAGTGCTTCGAGGTTGTCCTGCGTGACGGGATT
>CADAGA010000166.1 GCA_902787275.1 Oscillospiraceae bacterium
GTACGGGCGAAGCCCGTCCGAAACGTTTTGCGTCAGCAAAACACATCACTTTCCGCAACGCGGAAAACATCACTTCCCGAAGGGAAACATCACGCGCCATGGGCGCACATCACACGGGATTCGTCGAGCATCAGCTCAACAAATTCCGCTTTATCTCTTTTTATACAGCACCAACTCCGGATCGGCGCCTTCCGCGGCGTAGGTACAGACCAGGATGAAATCCAGATTTGCCAGCACGCCGAAGCAGCGCTCGCCGCCGAATTCCGGTTCCAGCTGCGTTCCGAGATAGGTCGTTCCGTCATCAAGAAACTTAACGCTTGCGCCGTTCGGAAGCCGGTATTCAAGATTCACGTATTTTCCGACGAGGGCGTTCAGGCTCCTGACCTCGGGCATGCCCTCGACGTGCAAGTCGTTGATCTCCCCGATCAGCTGCTTCTTAAAGCGTTCAAACTCCCCGTCGTCGCCAAGCTCCCGATACCGTTTCCAGTAATCGAGCGTGGGCAGCACCTGTCTCATATAGGCGCGCGCCTGCTCCTCGGAAAAGTTTTCGCCGGCCATATGCTGCACGCAGACCTCGATCAGCTCGTCCATATCGCTGTAGGTATACGTCCCGTCGGCAAAGCACCACTTGCAGTAATCCTCGTTGGGAGAACCGTCTTTGTTGCGGCCGATGATCTCATCCTCGAGCGGCATGCCGCAGCACTGACAGACGCGCTTCTGCGGCGCGCCGAGCAGCGTGTTGATCGAAACGTCGAACACCTCCGAGAGCAGCTTCAGCGTTTCGGTGTTCGGCACGGTTTCACCGGTTTCCCAGCGAGAAACGGCCTGGCGCGTAACGAATACTTTTTTGGCAAGCTCGTCCTGCGAGAGCCCGCTCTTCGTCCGGAGTTCGTAAAGCACGTTTTTCGTATCCATTTTCATTCCTCCTTTTCTCCATTGTAATGCGCAGAAAACGATCACGCAAGCAACTGTCCGTTGCCTGCGTCAGCGTCGGCGCGGTACGGCCGCTTTATAGAACCGGTTTCCGGTTCCGGAAACGATCCTTCCCTTTCGCCCGCCACGGCTTTTCAAGCGGAAAACAGTCGGCCGAATCACGGCTGACGCCCGCAGAAAAAAGAGCAAGTGTTTTATGACTGCAGATCCGGATTTAATCCTCGCGTGCAGGACGGTCCGGCAGACTGCCTTTTTGAATGTTTTCCTTCAAAATCGTGTCCGTGATCTCATAGAGATATTCCGAGCCCTCGCGCGTCTTTTGCTGTCTGCCGTACACATGTCCGGCGTGTACGTCGTGCTCGCGCCAGTCCGAACCGCCGTTGCTGTGATTGAGCAGCAGCGGCTGGAAATTGTCCATCGCGTGTGCAAATTTTGCTTCCGCGGTCTCGTTTGCTTCAAACTCGTCGAAAACGGAAATGAGATCGGCCTTCTGATCGTCCGGCAACAGCGAGAAGATCCGCTCCTTGGCGGCGTCTTCGCGCGCCTTCTGCGTTTCGAGACCTTCCGAATCGTAGGCGTAGGTGTCGCCGGCGTCGATCTCCACCACGTCGTGGATAAGACACATCAGCATCACGCGCGCGACGTCGACCGGCGCGTTGGCATACTCCTGCAGAAGATATGCCATGATCGCCATATGCCACGCGTGTTCCGCGTCGTTTTCCTTCCGGCCGTGGCCGGAAAGAGACGTCTGCCGGAACACGTTTTTTTCTTTGTCGAGTTCCAGGGAGAACGCGATCTGTTTTTTGATTCTCTCGTCCATGTTTTTATTCCAGTTCGAACGCACCGGTATACAGGCGGTAGTACGTTCCCTTTTCCGCGAGCAGTTTTTCATGGCTGCCGCGTTCGATGATGCGGCCGTGGTCGAGCACCATGATGACGTCGGAGTTCATGACCGTGGACAGGCGGTGCGCGATGACGAACACCGTGCGGCCTTCCATCAGCTTATCCATGCCCTTCTGTACGATGGATTCCGTGCGCGTGTCGATGGACGACGTCGCCTCGTCGAGGATCATCACGGGCGGGTCGGCGACCGCGGCGCGCGCGATCGCGAGCAGCTGGCGCTGTCCCTGGGAAAGATTCGCGCCGTTGTTCGACAGCTCCGTCTCGTAACCGTTCGGCAGACGCGTGATGAAATCGTCCGCGCCGGAGAGTTTTGCCGCCGCGATACATTCCTCATCCGTCGCGGAAAGGTTGCCGTAGCGGATGTTTTCCATCACGGTGCCCGTGAACAGGTTGGTGTCTTGAAGCACGATGCCGAGCGAGCGGCGCAGATCGGCCTTTTTGATCTTGTTGATGTTGATGCCGTCGTAGCGGATCTTGCCGTCCTCGATGTCGTAGAATCGGTTGATCAGATTGGTGATCGTCGTTTTGCCGGCGCCGGTCGCGCCGACGAAAGCGACTTTCTGGCCGGGCTCGGCAAAGACCGTCACGTTGTGCAGAATGGTATGCCCCTCGCGATAAGCGAAGTCGACGTCCGTCATGCGCACGTCGCCGCGCAGGGGCGTATACGTGAGCGTGCCGTCTGTGTGCGGATGCTTCCATGCCCACTGGCCGGTGTGCTTGTCGGATTCCGTGACTGTGCCGTCGGGCGCAATGACCGCGTCGACGAGCGTGACGTAGCCGTCGTCCGTTTCGGGCGGTTCATCCATCAGCGCGAAGATACGCTCCGCACCGGCCAGACCCATGACGATGGCGTTGATCTGCTGCGAGAGCTGGTTGACGTTGCCGGTGAACTGTTTGGTCATGTTCAGGAACGGCACGACGATGCTGATGCTGAACGCAAGCCCCGATATACTGACGTTTTTGGCGCCTGTCGCAAGAAAGATGCCGCCTGCGACGGCGATCAGCACGTACAGCACGTTGCCGATGTTCATGATGACGGGGCCGAGGGTGTTGGCATAGGCGTGCGCGCGGTAACTGTCCTCAAACAGCTCGTTGTTGATCTTATCGAAATCTTCTTTGCATTCTTTTTCGCGGCTGAATACTTTGATGACCTTCTGTCCGTTCATCATCTCCTGTGCGAAGCCTTCCTCACGCGCGATGGACTTCTGCTGGCGCAGGAAATATTTCGCGGAGCCGCCGCCGATCTTTTTGGAGACGATCATCATGACGACGACGCCGGCAAGCAGCAGCAGCGTCATCCACACGCTGTAGTAGAGCATGATGCCAAGCACGCTCAGCACGGTCACGCCTGAACGGATGAACGCCGGAAACGCCTGCGAGACGAGCTGGCGCAGCGTGTCGATGTCGTTGGTGTAATAGCTCATGATATCGCCGTGCTTGTGCGTGTCGAAATAGCGGATCGGCAGATTCTGCATGCCGTTGAACATCGCGCCGCGCATCTTATAGAGATAGCCCTGCGTGATGCGCGCCATGAGCTGCGTGTAGAGCAGCACGGCGGCGAGAGAGATCGCGTACAGCACGCCGAGGAAAATGATCTGCGGAATGATCTCTTTCGATGCGGACGCCCAGTCGCGCGACGGCTGCCACGTTTCGATCACGGCGATGATGCGCCGCAGCAGCACGTCCGGAACGGCTGCCACGACGGAGGAAAACAGGATGCAGAACGCGGTCAGCGGAACGAGTGCCGGATAGAATTGGATAAGCGTTTTCAGGATGCGCCGGAACGTATGCTTTTTCGGCGTCTGGGATTGCGGCTTCTGCGGTCTCATTCCTCGTCACCTCCGTTCGTCTGCTGGTCATAGACCTCGCGGTAAATGTCGCTCGAGCGCATCAGTTCGTCGTGCGTGCCCGAAGAAACGATGCGGCCGTTGTCCATGACGAGGATCAGGTCCGCATCCTGCACGGACGCCACGCGCTGCGCAATGATGATCTTCGTCGTTTCGGGGATGTACGTTTTGAAACCGGCACGGATGCGCGCGTCCGTGTGCGTATCGACCGCGCTGGTCGAGTCGTCGAGGATCAGGATCTTCGGTTTTTTCAGCAGCGCACGCGCGATGCACAGACGCTGCTTCTGTCCGCCGGACACGTTCGTGCCGCCCTGCTCGATGTGCGTGTCGTAGCCGTCGGAGAAGCTGCGGATGAAATCGTCCGCCTGCGCCAGACGGCACGCCTCCTCGATCTCCTCGTCCGTGGCATTCTCGTCGCCCCAGCGCAGATTCTCCTTGATCGTGCCGGAGAAGAGCTGGTTCTTTTGCAGCACCATCGCCACCGCGTCGCGCAGCGTGCGGATATCGTAATCGCGCACGTCCACGCCGCCGACCTTGACCGAGCCTTCCGTCACGTCGTACAGACGCGGGATGAGCTGCACGAGCGTCGATTTGCTCGAGCCGGTACCGCCGAGGATGCCGACGGTCATGCCGGAACGGATGTGCAGATTGATATCGGACAGCGCGAACAGCTTGGCGTCCGAAGCGTACTTGAAGCTGACGTTTTCAAAGTCGACCGAGCCGTCCGCCACCGTCATCACCGGCTGCTCCGGCTCGCGCAGCGTCGGCGTTTCGGACAGCACCTCGAAAATGCGCTTTGCAGACTCGCTCGACATCGTGACGATCACGTAGATCATCGACAGCATCATCAGCGACATCAGGATCTGCATGCCGTAGGTCAGCATGGCGGAGATCTGACCGACGTCGATCGTCGTGCCGCCGCCCTTGATGGCGAGCATCGAGCCGACCGTCAGGATGAAGAGCATGTTGAAGTACATGCAGAACTGCATCAGCGGCATGTTCAGCGCCACGACGCGCTCGGCATACGTGAAATCCTTGCGGATGTTTTCGGCTGCCGCGTCAAACTTTTTCTTTTCGTATTCCTCGCGGGCAAAGCCCTTGACCGCGCGCATGGCACGGACGTTTTCCTCGATGGATTCGTTGAGGCGGTCGTATTTTCGAGGATCGGGAACACGATCACGAACGCCATTGCGAGCGTGCCGCCCATGACGAACGCCATGACCGCGGAAAAGATCAGCATCAGCGGCGCGCGGATGGCGATGCGGATAATCATCATATACGCCATCTGCACGTTCGTCACGTCGGTGGTCAGACGCGTGACCAGCGACGAGGATGAGAATTTGTCAATGTTCTGGAACGAGAAAAACTGGATGCTCCGGAACAGATCGTGCCGCACGTTTTTCGCAAAGCCTGCCGAAGCGCGCGAACAGGTGAAGCCCGCGACGCCGCCGCACGTCAGCGACGCGACCGCCAGCACGATCAGCAGCAGCCCGGAGGACAGGATCTCCTTCGTGTCCGCACCGGACTTGATACGGTTGACCAGATCTGCGGTGATGAACGGAATGAACGTCTCGATGATCGCTTCGCCGATGATGAACACCAGCGTCAGGATCGTCGGCGTCTTGAATTCCCGGACACACTTGGAAAGCCGTTTGAGCATGGATACACTTCCTTTCCCAAATGGAATGGTGCAAAGTTATAATATAACTAATAAAGTATGAAACTTTTTCAAAAAAAAGTCAAGAGAATCCGCAAAAATATCTCGCAATCCGAAGCGCAGTGTGCTACACTGAACGAGGAAAGGGGCGTCGACAATGGATAAACTGTTCAAAAAATACCAGCTTGCGGCGTACCGCGGTCTGCCGACCGTTTTTGCCCGCGCAGTCAAAGCGCTGCTCGGTCGACGCTTTAAAGAATGTGCGGCGCTGCTTCTGGTCGTCGTGCAGCTGTTCGGCATGGCGGTGTTCAAGACGCCGGTCAATCCGTACGGGCAGCCGCTCGACCTGGAAAAACGCTTCGACCTCGTCTGGTCGGACGAATTCGACAACGGGTTCGACACGACCAAATGGCAGGGGCATTACGTCTACGGCGCGAAAGATACGCAGAAGCGCGACACGGCGTACTGGAACCGCAGCCAGGTCAGCTTCACCAACGACGGCTGTCTGAAGATCACGGTGGAATACAAGGACGGCCCCGCGGGAGAGCAGTACTATGCCTACGGCATGGAGACGAATCCGAACAAGCGCTACGACGCCGGCTACGAGGGATACGAGCAGCTGTACGGCTACTTTGAAACGCGCTGCATCCTGCCGAAGGGCAGCGGGTTGAATCCGGCCTTCT
>CADAGA010000167.1 GCA_902787275.1 Oscillospiraceae bacterium
GCCATCCACGGCTCCCGCACCGGCGAGCCGATCATCCGCCCCATGTTCTATGACCATATGGACAAGGCCGAATTGTACGCCATTGACGACCAGTTCTATATCGGCGACAGCATCCTGGTCGCGCCCGTGACCGAAGCCGGCACGGAGCAAAGGGAGGTTACCCTGCCGCAGGGCACGTGGGTCAACCTATGGACGAAGGAGCGCCTTGAGGGCGATCAGACTGTCGTGTGCAGTGCGCCTTTGCTGAAAAAGGAGGGTCTGCCGATGTTCATCAAAGTCGGCGGCGGCGCGGCATATCAGCCCGACTGCATGAGCCTTACAGACCGGATCCCCGAGACGCTCCGCATCGAGCTGTACGCGGATGATGCGGCGGAGCTTCTGCTCCATGAAAGCGAGACGGTGACAAACCGGTTCCGCTGTGAAAGAACCGACGGCGCGTTTGAAGTGACGGCGGAAAACAACAGTGACGTCGACCGCAGTTATACGCTCGTCGTCTATGCGGACGGAACAGAGTATACGGCGGCGTTTTCGATCGGAGCCGGCTCGTTCAAAACCGCGGCAGCGCAGAAGAAAGGTTGATCCCTTTGAAAAAGAACAGACCGCTTGCGTTCCTCGTTACGGCGGCGATGGTTTTGAACGTCCTGCCGCTGTCCGCCCGTGCGTCCGGTGAAACGGAGCATGACGCATTGCGGCGGCAGATCGCGCAATACAACTATATCATCGGAACGAACGCGATCGCGCCCGGCTATCAGTTTACCGATGCGGACCCGCTGATGGAGGTCGCGGATCAGATCCTGGCGTGGGGCTCCAACATGGTCAAGTTCAACGCGGGCAGCGACGCCGGTCTGGTCGACCGTGTGCTGGAGGGACGCGATTTCGACTACGTTTTTATGTGGTTCCGCTCGAACGCGGCGTTCCGGGACGGCTACAGCGAGGCGGAAGCGCGCGCGGATTACGACGCGGTTTACAGCTTCACGCAAAAACTGCTGCGCACGTATAACGGAACCGGAAAGCAGTTCTATCTCGGGCATTGGGAGGGCGACTGGTACTATCTCGGCGGTTACGACAAAAGTCAGGAAAAGATACCCGACACGGTGACCGAAGGCATGATCGCGTGGCTGAACACCCGCCAGAAAGCCGTGGACGACGCCAAGCGGGATACGCCGCACGACGACGTGTCCGTCTGGAATTACCTGGAACTGAACCGCCCGACGGATGCGCTGAACAAAGGGTTCGACCGGGTGGTCAACCGTGTGCTGCCGTTTACGAACGTGGATTACGTCTCCTATTCCGCCTACGACGCGAAGGACGGGACCGCCCGCACGGTCAGGAAGGTCATCGATTATATCTATGAAAACCTGCCGGAAAAGAGCGGCGTCCCCGGACCGCGCGTGTTTGTCGGGGAAGTGGCGGAGCCTGCGTCTCAGTTCGGTTTCAGCGACCGCCGGCACTGCAGCGCCAATCTGCGCATCCTGGCAAAATATCTGCAGTGCGACGTGCGGTTCTGCCTGTATTGGGAGATGTACTGCAACGAAACGCTGCCCGACGGCAGAGCCAGCGGGTTCTGGCTCGTGGATGCGGACGGGAACAAAACGCTGCTCTACCGGAAACTGCAGACCGTGCTGCTGGACGGGAAAGAATACGTGGCAAAATTTGCGGAGAAAACCGGCAGGGTCCCGACCGAGCGGGAATACCGGAGCTTTTTGCTGCGTCATCCGGTGTTCGTGCGCGCAAGGATCGGCGTTTTCTTTGAAGATATCCTGATCTGTGTGCGATCGATTTTCGACCCCCGTTAAAAAACGGCAATCTTTCCTTGAAGAATCGCCCGGAATGTGGTATAAAAGAGCGTAAAGAGCTGCGGCTTCGCGCCGCGATATGGATTATGGAGGTGTTTTCAGATGAAACCGGAAAACGCACATTTTAAACCGCTCAGTTATTACAGGGAAAACGACTGTAAAACGCTGGAGGACGTTCTGGACTTCGGCAGATGTCTCGAGGACGCTGCTTTTCCCGTGCTCAGGCGCTTTCACGGCTGGGACGGCAGCGAGGAGGAGCCGCTGCCCGCGATCGAAAAAATGAAAGCGCTTCCCGTTTTCGATCCCACGCAAAGGGACGAAAACAGCATTCAGACGGGCTGGATGATGGCGGAGCTTCAGCTTCCGTATATCAGCAGATACTTTGACGAAAAAGACTACGGCAACTACGGCTTTACCTATTACACCGGCTACGATCTGGATATCTACTGTGACGATCATCCGGTCGAGATCTACACCTATATGGGCGGCCACTTCGATCTCGGCTGCGCTCCCGACGGCAGGGAGCACTGCGTTTTCCTGCGGATCGACAGCCCGAACAACAAGCTCGTTTGCGGCATCACGTCCCGTTACTATCTCATGGGACTGAAAGAGACCAACGACCGGATCGCAAATCTTGCCCGCTCTCTGCGCGCGGGATGTCACCTGCTGTCCACGTCGAACCGGCGTGAAAACCTCTACGTGCAGGGCGAAGTCGAGATCAACAAATCGAAGCTCACGGACGAAGAGCGGAGCGCGCTCACGGCGTGTCTGGTCGATACGGCGAACTTCGTCGTCCGTGCGATGCGCGACGATACGATCCTGCAAAAGCTCGACGACGCGACGGAACGGCTCAAGCCGGCCGCGGACTATGCCAAGCGGTTCACGATCTATTTTATCGGGCATTCCCACATCGACCTCGCGTGGAAATGGAGATACCCCGAAACCATCGAATGTATGAAGGGTACGTTCGAGACGCAGCTGGGGCTGATGGAGCGGGATCCGGAGTACGTTTACATGGAGACGTCCGCGGTGCTGTGGCGGGATATGAAAGAAAAGTACCCCGACCTTTGGAAAAAGATCCGCGCCGCGGCGGACAGGGGACAGTTCGAGCCGCAGGGCGGCATGTGGTGCGAAACCGACGGACAGTGCGTCGGCGAAGAAAGCTGGTTCCGCCAGATCGAGCTCGGTCAGAAGGCCGCGCTCGAAATGTGCGGCAAAAAAGCAACCTGCGCGGTGAACATCGACGCGTTCGGATTCAACGCGGGACTGCCGAAGATCCTGAAAAACGCGGGCCTCAACTATTTTGTCACGCAGAAACTGCGCTACAACGAATACACCCTTTTCCCCTATATCCATTTCTGGTGGGAGGGCGACGACGGCAGCAGAGTGCTGACGCTGCACGAATATCCCGGTCACTCCAACCACATCGAGTATGACGAGCTGGCAAAAACCGTCCGCATCCATCACCTGACCGACGGCTTTTACCACATCCCGCTGCTCTGGGGCTACGGCAACCACGGCGGCGGCCCGCAGCCCGTGATGATGGACCGGATTGACGTGCTGAAAAAGCAGACGGTTTTTCCGAACATCCGGTTCTGCGGTCTGACGGAATTCTATCAGATCCTGACCAGCACCGAGGATCTTTCCACCCTGCCGACGGTCAAAAACGAGCTGTTCCTTGAAACGCACCACAAAACGTACACCGTGCAGGCAAGAACGAAGCACCTCAATCGCGCGTGCGAACGCGCGCTGCTGAACTGCGAGAGTCTGCAGGCTGCGGCCGGCGAGTACCATGATCTGACAAAGGCATGGGAAAACGAGCTGTTCGGGCAGTTCCACGACGTGCTTGCCGGAACGTCGATGCTCAAGGTTTATCTCGACCAGTATGAGAAGTATGACGAAGCCTTCGCCGTCATGGACGCGTCGAACGATGCGTGCGCTCGAAAGGCGCTCGGCGACGGCGATACGGTATACGTGTTCAATCCGGTTTCCGTCCGGACGGACGCGCCGGTCATCCTCGATCTTGCGCCTGCGGCCGATCGGGGATACGCCGTCGACAGCACCGGCAAACGATACGCCTTCCAGAGGACGTCCGACAACAAAACGGCGGTGGTTCTCAAGGGCATGAAGCCCTATTCGTTCAACAGACTGCAATTTGTCGACGGCCAGCCGGAGAACGCGATCTCCGTGTGCGGAGCGGAAATCGACAACGGCGTTCTGCATGCCGTTTTCGATCCCGAAAAGGGCGTCGTCACGTCCCTCGTCTTCGACGGAAAGGAGTTCAGCGGCGGCCGGATCGGCAGCTTCCGTATTCTGGAGGACACGCGCAGCCGTGACTATGACTCGTGGAACTTCGGCTTTACCGGCAAAGAGTGGGATATGAACTGCATCGGCTTTGAGATCGTCGAGCAGGGGCCGGTCCGGGTCGTGGCGCGGGCGAAATACGCCTTCGGGATCTGGACGGAAAAGAAACCCTACTACGGCACGTATCTCTGGCATACGCCCGCGGTGGATTACCCGACGAGCTTTTTGACGCAGGACTTCATTTTCTATGCGAACGATCCGATGATCCGCTGCGTCCTGCATGCCGACTGGTGGGAAAACGGAAAGGATCTGAAGCTTACGGCCGAGACGAACGTCACGAACCCCAGAGCGCTCTACAAGGTGCCCTTCGGCAGACTCGAACGTCCGGTCAAGCGGGATACGCCGTATGAAAAAGCGCGGTTTGAAGTGCCTGCAATGACGTATGCCGACCTCGTCGGAGACGACGGCTATTCGTTCGCGCTGCTCAACCGCAGCAAGCACGGCTACGACGCGCTCGACAGCCGGCTTCGGCTGACGCTCCTCACGTCGCCGACCGGCGCGGACGTCGCAAAGGTTCCCGACCCGACCGCCGACAGAGGCAAGCACACCATCGAATACGCGTTCCTGCCGCATCGGAACGATCTCGATTTGGAAGAGATCGCCTTGAGCTACGAAAGAGGCGCCATGCTCCTGCACGGCGCTTCTCGACAGTTCCGACGCGGGCAAAACCGTTACGAGCGTTCGGCTGCTGCCGGACGGGAAACGGTTTTACCGAACGCTCGGCAAGGACGGCAAGCTGGGCGTCGAAACGAAATAAATCCTCAGCGAGGGATCAAACGAAAAAACCTGTCACGGTTGTGACAGGTTTTTGTCGTTTGCAGAATGCTTTTTCGCCGGGATCAAAGCTGGCTGAAATAAAGATACGCCTTGTCATAAACGACACGCAGGCTGTAGAGGATGCGGTCGAGAATGCTGCCGCCGCGCAGCAGCTTGTCGGCGGACAGCGTGTAAGTCCCGTACGTGTCCGTATCGTTTTTATCCAGCGTGATCACGCGGAAACCGCGGTTAAAATCGTTATAGGAGAAGAACGTGATGCCGGGCGAATTCACGAAGTCGATCTCTTCGTACGGCACGACGTAGCTGTTGACGTGGTCGTGGCCGTAGAAGATCGCGTTGACGTCGCCCTGGCGGATCATGGCGTCGACCTCGGCGTATGCCGGCTTGCAGTTCTCCTTCGGCGGGCTGGGCGGCTCACCCATCCAGTTCGTTTCAAGGTCGGTCCCTTCGGGGAACGCGTAGTGCTTGCCGCCGCGTTCGTACTGATACGGCTCTCCCTCGGGCACCTCGCGGAACGCGCGGAAGATCTGCACGGGCGCGATGTGTTGGAACGCGATGGACGGCATCGGTTTGCCGCCGTTCGCTTCCTTCAGCGCATCGGACGTTTTGACGTACCAGTCGATCTGCTCGGGCAGCACGTAGCTGTAACCGCCGTACTCCGGATCGGGGTTGTACGTTCCGGAGTCGAAGCACCAGATGTTATAGGCGATCTCGTCGCTGTCCGCAGACGCGTAGACGGGAACGTTGTACGTGCCCGCGTTCAGGGTGCTGTTGTCGCCGACCTTCAGCTCCGCCACGACGCCTTCGCAGCCGACGTAGCAGGGATAGGTCTCGTACAGCGCGATCTGCTCGCGCTTCGTCAGCGGCGTTTTTTCATCGTCATGGTTGCCGAAGACCATCGCGACCGGCACGTTCAGACGCTGAAAGAGATTCATCACGTTGCGGATCGCAATCCTTGCGGCGGATTTCGTCAGACAGGAATAGCCGGCGATATTGTCGCCCGTCAGCACGACCAGATCGGGTTCGGACGCGCGGACCGCGTAGACGATCGACCGCTTGGCGAAATAGGACAGATGCACCCAGTCCTGGATATCAGCGACCTGCAGAATGGTCAATTTGCCGTCATCGCCGAAGGCAATGCGCGGCTTTTCGGTTCCGGCGGCGTCTGCGGCGAACGCCGGGACGGCCAGCAGAACCGTCAGCAGCAGGCTCATCAAAAGTGCAAAGCATTTCTTCATATCGTTCATCCTTTCTCGGTCAGCGCAGCAAACCACGGGCAGTATACCATACCCGCCCGGTGCTGTCAAGGCGCGTTTCAGTCTGTCGGAAGCGCCTTTTCCGGGAGCGGATTCCAGTGCGACACGTAGAGGATATAGCCGCTCTTGCCGGTTTCCAGCGTGTAGGTGCAAAGCGGGTCAAAGGATTTGCGCACCCACGACAGCCACGCGTTCTTTTCGCCGTCGGAGGGCGAACATCTGTCAAAGGGAATGAAGATACATGCGGGAAGTTTTTCCGGATGCTGCTTCCAATACAGTAGTTCCCGATTCAAAAACCTTGTTTTTCCGAACGTATAAGAGGAGAAGGTCGCATACGGCAGCTCGGCGTACAGATACATCTCCGGTGCAAGGGTGCAGATGAACAGGTTTTTCGGTTTTTTGCTTCTGATCGTGTCCACGTCCGAGAGCTTGTCGCTGTAGTTCTTTTCGTATTCTGCCGGGTACCGCAGAGAACGGCATGGGCCGTCTTTACAGGGCACCGTCTCCCGCGTGAGCGGAACGGCAGAGATCAGGTGAACGGTGACGGACGGATTCTGCAGATAAAACAGGATAAACGCGCTCCAGAGCGCAAAGCAGCAGCCGGTCAGACCCGCGCACACGCGCAGCGCGAGCTTGCCGTAGGCTGCTCTTTTTTTGTCTGCGTCGCCGGAGTTCTGCTGTTTCCGTTCGTCGTATTCCGCACGCAGCTCCCGCACGAGATCGGTGATAAAAACAAAAACGGAAATGAATCCGATCGGACTGCCGAGCGACAGCGCGATGTCCGAAAGGAAATCCACGCACAGAGACAAGCCCAGCCCGACGACCCAGAAAAAGAGGAAGCGTTTGTTTTTGTGCTCGCAGAGCAGGAAACACACAAAGCCGAACCAGAAAAGCGGCGCGGGATAGACGATCAGGAACAGATCGGCAACGTCGGCTTTTGCGACGCGGAACGTCATCACGCAGCCCAGGATCCAGAGCGCGCAGGCGAGGACAAACAGAACCTTGCGTACGGTTTCGCGGTATTTGCGGAACAGGCCGCACGCGTATGCGATCGACAGTGCAACGATCACGATCGCGCCGATCCAGCACACGCTGCCGTACAGTTCGCCTGCCTCCGCCATCTTCCGGAAGAATACGCTCCATGCGCTTCCGTGCGCGGAAAAATCATATTCCGGATCGGTGAACAGCTGATACGGAACGGACGCGAGAACGTTGCGAAACCCGCTGCGCGAAAACAGCCAGCTCAGAAAAGCGGCGGCACAGACCAGAACGCTCAGGCTCAGGTGCAGCCACGTGCGCGTGCGCAGGCAGAAGTCGAAATCCTCCAGAAAACGTTTGCCCTTTTTCCGCAGGACAAAACGGATCAGCACGAGGATGCAGTATCCGAAATACAAAAACGCGAGGCCGGGTTCATAGAGGACCGCGCACGAAAGCAGAACGCCCGCGATCCAAAGCGTCGGCACGGACTGTTTTTCGGAAAACAGCAGCAGACACACGATCATCATCAGACGAACCGACATCGTGTAATAGTTGCAGGCAAAGATCCCGAACGGAACGCAGATGCACAAAAGCGCCGATGCGAGAAGTCCCTGCCATTTATACGCACGCAGCCGGGAATACACGAACCAGTAGACGACCGCGTTGAACGCCACGAACAGATAGCGCATGCACAGGATGATGCCGGTCGTACTGCCCTTCAGTGCGACGTAGATCTTGTACGGCAGACAAAAAAACAGACAGGATAACTGCGCGACCTGCCATTCGTCGACCAGAGGCCGTTCGCCGTGCACGATCCGTTCCGCGATCGTGAGGTATACCCCCTCGTCCGCGAAGATGACGCCGTACCGCGCGGTGATGACGTAGTAGATCCAGACCGCCAGAAAAACCAGCAGCGCGGCAACGTCGACGCGGGTGAAGCGATCCTGCCATCGAGTCTTCAATCCGACTCCTCCTTTTATTTTTCGGTTGTTTCTGCGTGCAGTTCCCGCAAAAGGTCGGTTAATAATAATATGAAATCTGCAATACAGGCGATCGGACTGCCGATCGAGAACGTGACGTTCGACAGAGAATCGACGCGCAGGTACGCACTCAATCCGACGACCCGGACCGTATACGCTCCTTTCTGACGTGTCACGCATATTAATACATTATATCTCTTTATTTGCGAAATGTAAAGAACAAAAACGCCCCTGCGGACAGGGACGTTTTTTCGTTGAGGCTCTTAATAGTTCTCTGCTTTGATCTGGAAGTAGCTTTGCGGGTGCTCGCACACGGGACAGACGTCCGGCGCCTTTTTGCCCACGACGATGTGACCGCAGTTCGCGCATTGCCAGATGCAGTCGCCTTCGCGCGAGAAGACCAGACCGCCCTCGATGTTGGCGATCAGCTTGCGATAGCGTTCCTCGTGCTCTTTTTCGATCTTGCCGACTTCCTCAAACAGGAAAGCGATGTGGTCGAAGCCCTCTTCACGCGCTTCGGCTGCAAACTTCGCGTACATATCCGTCCACTCAAAGTTTTCGCCGTCGGCAGCGTCGCGCAGATTGTCGAGCGTGCCGGGGACGCCGTCGTGCAGGAGCTTGAACCAGATCTTGGCGTGCTCCTTTTCATTGGCGGCCGTTTCCTCAAAGATGGAAGCGATCTGCACGTAGCCCTCTTTCTTGGCTTTGGATGCGTAATACGTGTACTTGTTGCGTGCCTGCGATTCGCCGGCGAACGCCGCCATCAGGTTGGCTTCGGTACGGGTGCCTTTCAGTTCCATGGTCAATCTCCCTTTTCTGTGAATATTTCCGTCAGCGTGCGCACGGCGTCGGCGTCGGTGAACGAGCCGATCGTCCGCGTGATCCCGCTGTTGCGAACGAATCTCGGGCGCAGGGACTCGATCTGCGCATGGGTCAATGTTATGTCGCAGGGCGGC
>CADAGA010000168.1 GCA_902787275.1 Oscillospiraceae bacterium
GTATCGGGAATGTGCGGACCGGCACACAGCTCATCGAACTCGCCCTGGCGGAAGAAGGAAATCTTCTCGCCCTTGCCGGCGTGCTCCTGAATGAGCTCCACCTTATAGATCTCGCCCTTCTTTTCCATCATGGCGATGGCTTCGTCCGGGTCGAGCTCGTACCGCTCGAGCGGCAGACCTTCCTTGACGATCTTCTTCATCTCGCCCTCGATCTTCTCGAGCATCTCGGGCGTGAAGGGCGTGTCAATATCGAAATCATAATAGAAGCCGTTGTCGATCGCGGGACCGATCGCGAGCTTCGCCTGCGGATACAGACGCTTGACCGCCTGCGCGAGGATGTGGGACGCCGTGTGGCGGAAAGCGTGTTTGCCGTCCGGATCGTCGAATGTCAGGATCTCGAGCGCGCAGTCTTTCGTAAGCGGGGTGCGCAGATCGCACACCACGCCGTCGATCTTGCACACGCACGCCGCCTTATACAGTCCCATGCCTAAGGACTTTGCCACGTCCAGTGCCGTCACGCCGTTTTCATACTCCTTGACGACGTCGCCTTTGAGTTTAACTTGGATCATCTCTATCGTCTCCTTTTCCATTATACAAAAAATAAAAAGCTCCATCCCATACTCTGGGATGAAGCGTTTTTGCTCCACGGTTCCACCCGGATTGCAGGAGAATCCTGCCGCTCTTTCGTCCTTCACGCGGACACACGTCGCGCCATTTCCTGCGCGCACTCCGCAGCGGTATTGTTCCTCCCGCTCTGACCGCGCTTGCAGCACGTGGCGCGGCTCTCTGGCAAAGCACCCCGAAGAACAACTTCTGCATCATCGTTTTGATATTGAATTTATAGTAGAATAACACTTTCGAGAACAAAAGTCAAGAGGCATTTTCACTTCGCGGCCTGCTGGTGGATCTTGACCTGGTCAAGGCGCACCTGTTCGCACTCCTCGATGATGCTTTCCGCGTTCCTCCGGCTGTCGGACGACACGATATGCTTTTCCGTCAGATCCCCCGCGAGGAAATCCGCGCGCTGTGCGGCAGCGAAGGAAGCATAGCCGAACACGTTGACAGCGGCGATCAAAGCCACACAGCCAACCGCAGCAATCCGCATCACAGATGCGGAAATCTTCGTCTGTGAAAGCAGCGCCAGCGCAAAAACCATAAAGCAGAACACGGACGGCATGGTCGTGCGGAAGGACAAACGCTGTGTAACGAGCATCATCACCTGCGCGCCGCCGCCCAAGAGCAGCGCAAGCAGCGGCAATCCGTATCCCGCACGGAACGCATTGATTCCTGCCCAAAAGCACACCGCAAGAAATGCCGCCGCGAACGCATAAGTACAAAGTGTGCTGAGCGTACCGAACGGCAGAAAGCTCATTACCGCCGATCCTGCGGTCGCAGCGGCAATCAGCAGCGTCGCGCCCTTGCTCCACCGCTTTGATGACAATGCCGAGAACAGATACACACACGCCGCGATCGCGATTGCCGCAAGAAACGCGCACATTTCTTTGGAATGGAACCAGAATCCAAAAAACAGATAACTGATCTTGTCCGCAATGCTGCCGGTTTCCGCGTATGTCCTTGCGCGGACGGACGGAGAAAGCACCAGCGTCAGAAGACCGGCAAGCGTCGTCAAAAGGGAAAGGATAAACCAGATCCGGTGCGTATGCTCTTTCTGTCGGAATTCACGGTATCCCAGCCAGAGCAGCAGGCAGCCGAATGTGATCATGCCGAACTGCTCCGTTGAGGAACCGCACAGCAGTCCGAGGATCGGCGTACACCACAGATGCTTGCTGTCGCGCAGCGACAAAAACAGCAAGCCGAGAAACAGCGCGGGCAGAATATAGTTGAAACTGCCCGTTTCCCAAAACAGCGTTTCCTCATACACGGAAACAGACACACATAAGGCCGCTGCACAAGTCCATACGATCGTTTTCTGCAGCGCCTCTGCCGACGGACTGACCAGCCGCGCGATCAGATAGAGGATCGCCGTAAAACAAGCCGGCATAAACACGCGCCACGGATAGACGCCGAACCGCAGAAACACCATCAGCAGCACATGCACCCATGTACGCCCGTTGACATACCCGTAATGATAACGCATGAAGTACAGGAAATCTGAAAGATTCGTTTGCGCGGCGGTGCTGTAGACCCGATCGTCCACGAAGCCGAGATACAAAAACTGAAAAAGCACCAAAAGACAGCAAAAGAAAAAGCCAAGGCAAAGATACCCGTAATTCTTTTGGACGAACGCTTTCAGCTTCTTTTTCATAAAGCCCAAAAGCAACCGCCCTGCGCGAATCATAGGGAGCCACTGTGTCCGGACCGTTTTTCACAGATTATTATTTCTTCTGCACCGTCGAAGCGACGGCGAACACGACGCCGTACAGCACGCCCGCGACCGGCCAGACGATCCAGCTTCTCTGCCAGTCCATCGTCACGAAGCTGTAGCCGAGATACCCTGCCGTCACCACGCCCCAATAAATCGCGGAAACAGGCTGGAGGCGCTCGTTCGTCTGCTTCGATTCGCGGGAGTACTCGCCTTCCTCCAGCAGCACGGAATAGCCGCCGCGCACGACCGACGCGCGCACGATCAGCCACACGCCGCAGGCGACCATTCCCAGCAGCGCCGCCACCGCGACAGCGTACCGGAAATCGGATGCGGCGCCCGTTTCATCGCCGGTCAAGAACATGGCGACGAAGATCGGCACGCAGGACAGCACGCAGAGCGTGATGCCCGAAACGAGCTGCGCAACGAACGCGCCGTGGTGCTGCTCGCGCTGCTCGCGCACGAGACCGCTCACGCCGTATTCGGTCTCAAAGCATTCCTTGTCGAGAAATTCAAACGGCTTGCCGGAAAGCCCCGTTACCACAAACAGCGCCACCGCACCGCCGATCAGCAGAAACAGCGGCAGCAGTCCGAGTCCCGCAGCCTGCTGCTCGGAGAGAGAAACGTATCCGGCTTCCTGACCCTGCGTAAGGAGGATCAGCGCAATCGGTGAAAGGATGCACAGCAGTACGCCGAACGAAATGCGCCGCGCGCTTTGCAGACGGTACTGCAGGAAGGACTGCGCCTGCTGCATCGAGACACGGCGCAGCGGTTTGCCCGCCTCCTCACGCAGGGGCGCCTCCTCCGCCGTCTCGTTCTGCATCTCGTCCTTTAAAAGGTAATCGGTCGAAACGCCGAACAGTTCAGAAAGCTGCAGCACGCGGTTGAGATCCGGAACGGACTGCGCGCTTTCCCATTTGGAGACCGCCTGACGGCTGACGTCCAGCTTTTCGGCAAGCTCCTCCTGGGACCAACCGTTCTTTTTACGAAGATCCGTGATTTTATCTGCCAGTATCATTTCGTGAACTCCTTTCGTTCGCTGATTTCGCCGTCAGCTTACCAGAAAACGCGGTTGCAGACAAGAAAGTCCGCTTGGAAATTGCGCAACCGACAGTTGCAACCGCCTGTTTTCAAGCATTTTCCGCTTGCAGGATGTCTGCAGCGAGCGCCTCCAGCTCGGCAATCGACGAGAGCGTGCCGACGCGGTTCCGGTAAGACGCCGCACCGCGGATGCCGCGGATATACCACGCCGCGTGCTTGCGCGCTTCGCGCATGCCGATGTAGTCGCCCTTGTAGGCACAAAGTGTGCGGATATGTCCGAGCATGACGCGCATGCGCTCCTCGATCGGCGGTTCCGGCAGAGCCTCACCGCTGTCCAGATACGCTTCGATCTGTGAAAAGACCCACGGCCGTCCGAGCGCGCCGCGCCCGACCATCAGAAAGTCGCAGCCCGTCTCGTCAAGCATGCGCTTTGCGCTTTCGCCGTCCGTCACGTCGCCGTTGCCGATCACAGGCACGTCGACCGCCTGCTTGACGCTCCGGATCTCATCAAGATACACGGGCGGTGCGTACATCTGCGCGCGCGTGCGTCCGTGTACCGTGATCGCTGCCGCGCCCGCGTCGGCGCAGAGCTTCGCAAGCTCCGTCGCGTTCCGTGTTTCATCGTCCCAGCCGATGCGCATTTTGACCGTGACCGGCACCGGTACGGCGCGCACGCATGCGCGGACGATCTCGGCGGCGAGCTGCGGTTTTTTCATCAGCGCGCTGCCGCCGCCGTTGCCCGCGACCTTCGGCGCGGGACAGCCCATATTGACGTCCAGAAAATCCGGCGCATAGTCCATCGCCATCTCCGCCGCCTTCGCCATCGTCAGCGGGTCGTCGCCGAACAGCTGCACGCCAGCCGGACGCTCCTGCGGCGAGATGGACAGGAGCGATGCGGACTTGCGGTCGTGCATGCTGATGCCCTTCGAGGACGCCATCTCCCCGATGACGTACGACGCGCCGTACGATACGCACAGCTCGCGCATCGCGCGGTCCGCCACGCCCGCCATCGGCGCCAGCGCCGCATGACCGTGTATTTCCAAGTTTCCGATCTTCATGTTATCCCTTCGCGTCAAACCACGTTTTGCCGACGTGCACGTCCGCCGAAAGACGCACGCCGAGGTCGGCCGCGTTCTCCATTTCCTCCGCCAGCAGCCTTGAGACGGTCTCGGCTTCGGCTTCGGGCGCTTCGACGATCAGCTCGTCATGCACCTGCAGGATCAGCTTTGCGGCAAGCTTTTCCCTCTGCAGGCGGTCGTGCACACGAACCATCGCGATCTTGATTATGTCCGCCGCCGTGCCCTGGATGGGCATATTCTTCGCCACGCGTTCGCCGAACGCGCGCAGGTTGTGGTTGGAGGACGCAAGCTCCGGCAGATAACGCCGACGGCCGAACACCGTTTCGGCGTAGCCGTTGTCCTTCGCCTTTTGCACGATCTCGTTCAGATAGTTCGCCACGCCGGCATAATGGTGCAGATAACCCTTGATGTAGCTGTCCGCTTCGTAGCGCGACACGCCGATGTCCTTGGCGAGCGAGAACGCGCCGATGCCGTACACGATGCCGAAGTTGACCGCCTTGGCACGGCTGCGCATCAGCGGCGTGACCATTTCCTGCGGCATATTGAACACCTGCGACGCCGTGACGGTGTGGATGTCCACGCCGCCGTTGAACGCCGCGAGCATTTCCTCGTCCTGTGCCAGCGCCGCCAGCACGCGCAGCTCGATCTGCGAATAGTCCGCGTCCACGAGCACGCAGCCGTCCGACGCGCGGAAGAAACGGCGCATTTCACGGCCGAGGTCGGAACGCACGGGGATGTTCTGCAGATTCGGCTCCGTCGACGAGATGCGCCCGGTGCGCGTCTCGGTCTGGTTGAGCGTGGAATGGATGCGTCCGTCCGGCGAGATCGCTTTCGTCAGACCGTCGCAGTAAGTCGATTTGAGCTTGGCGAGCGTGCGGTATTCGAGGATCCGTGCCACGACCGGATGGTCCGCCGCCAGCGCCTGCAGCGTTTCGGCGTTGGTGGAATACCCGCTTTTCGTCTTTTTCGGCGCGGGCAGCGCGAGCTTCTCGAACAGCGCTTCGCCGAGCTGCTTGGGCGAGTTTAGATTGAACTCGAAGCCCGTACTTTCAAAAATGGACGCCGTGATCTCCCGGATGCGCGCATCGAGCAGCTCGCCGAACCGTTCGATGCCGTCCGTATCGACCTCGAAGCCGATGATCTCCATATCCGCGAGCACCGCCGCCAGCGGCAGTTCGATCCCGCGCAGCAGATTTTCCTGTCCGTTTTCGCGCACCGCTGCGCAGAGTTTTGCGAAAAGCTCCGGCAGCACGGCGACCGCTGCGGCCTGCGCGTCCTTGCATTCCGGCAGCGCAACGGCGTATTCCTGCGCGAGCCTTGCCGCGGTATAGTCCTTGGCGGACGGGTTCAGGATATAGCCCGTGAGCATCAGATCGTCTTCGATCCTGACGGGCGAAATGCCGTTGCGGCGCGCGTAAGCGTACAGCGGTTTGGAGTCCGTCACGTGCTTGCGGATCGACGCATCCTCCAGAAGCGCCTGCATGAAAGCGGGAAACTGCATGCTCCCGCAGGTCAGTGAAAGCACGTTTTCATCCGCATAAAGAAGCATGCGCTCGATATAGCCGGCGTCGTATTTGCAGTCGAAGTACGCGTGCCCTGCCGTTTTCAGAGAAGCCAGAACGGCATCGTAATCGAACGCATCCTCGACCTCGACCGTTCGGGCAGGCTGCGCGTCCTCCTGCGGGATCTCGACCGCGGGAAGCTGCAAGCGCTCGATCATCGAGAACATCTCGAGGTCGGCAAGCATCTTTGTCACGGCGCGCACGTCGGGCGTTTTGTATAGATAGGTATGCAGATCGCTGTCGATCGGTGCCTCGCGGCAGATCGTGCCGAGCGTGCGGCTGAGATACGCGCTGTCTTTGCCGGTGCGCAGCTTTTCGCGCACGCCGGGCTTGACGTCAAGCGTGTCGAGATCACGGTAGATCGTGTCGAGATCGCCGAACCGCGAAATCAGGTCGCCGGCCGTCTTCTGTCCGATGCCCGCGACGCCGGGTATGTTGTCGGAGCTGTCGCCCATGAGCGCCTTGACATCGATCAGCTGCGCGGGCGAAACGCCGTAATCCTCGAGCACCTTTTCGGGCGTGTAGCGCGTCGTCTGCGGTCTGCCCATCTTTGTTGAAGCGAGCAGCACAGTCGTCTCTGCGCTGACGAGCTGCAGCGCATCGCGGTCGCCCGTTGCGATGAAGCACTGCCAGTCGGAGTCCTCCTCGCACAAACGCGCAAAGGTGCCGAGAACGTCGTCCGCCTCAAATCCTTCCCGCTCCACGACGGAAAAGCCCAGCGCGGTCAGCAGTTCCTTCAGCACCGGGAACTGCTGTGCAAGCTCCGGCGGCATGGGCTTGCGGCCGGCCTTGTAGCCGTCGTACATCTTGTGGCGGAACGTCGGCGCGCGCAGATCGAACGCCGCGGCGATCCCGTCGGGCTGACACTCGTCGCGCAGCCGCAGCAGGATGCTCAAAAAACCGTAGACGCCGTTGGTGAACCGACCGTCCTTCGTGGTCAGCAGCTTGATGCCGTAGAACGCGCGGTTGAGGATACTGTTGCCGTCGAGTACAAGAAGCTTCATTTTCAACTCCCGCCTTCTG
>CADAGA010000169.1 GCA_902787275.1 Oscillospiraceae bacterium
GCCAAGGCGCAGGCGAAGAAAGAAGCCAACGACGCGCAGGTGATCGCCGAAACGGAGATCGCGCAGCGGCAGAACGCGCTTTCCATCCGGCAGGCGGAGCTGAAGGCGGAGGCCGACGTCAAACGCGCCGAAGCCGACGCCGCCTATAAGATCCAGGAGCAGGAGCAGCGCAAGGCGATCGAGATCACGACGGCAAACGCGAACATTGCCCAGAAGGAAAAGGCGATCGAGATCAATGCGCGCGAGGTCGAGATCAAGGAAAAAGCGCTCGACGCGGAGGTCAAGAAAAAGGCGGAAGCCGACAAGTTCGCCGCGCAGCAGGCTGCGGACGCCGCGCTCTACAAGGTACAGCGCGAATCGGACGCCGAGCTGTTCGAGCGCCAGAAGCAGGCTGAAGCGCAGAAGTTCGAGGCGGAAAAGGAGGCCGAAGCGCAGAAGGCACGCGCCGAGGCGGAGAAGTTCGCCGCGCTGCAGAACGCGGAAGCCGTCAAAGCGGCGGGTCTCGCGGAAGCTGCGGCAATCAAGGCCAAGGGCGAAGCCGAGGCCGAGGCGATCAAGCTCAAGGCGCTCGCGGAGGCGGAAGGCATCGAGAAGAAGGCCGAAGCCATGCAGAAATACGGCGAGGCCGCCATGCTCGAAATGTACTTCAAGGCGCTGCCCGAGGTGGCGAAGTACGTCGCCGAGCCGCTGACGAAGACCGACAAGATCGTCATGTACGGCGACGGCAACGGCGCACGGCTGGTCGGCGACATCATGACCGCCATCGACAAGGTCAACGAGGGTCTGTCCGGCTCCACCGGACTGGGCGTGACGGATATGCTGCGCGCCTTCCGCGCGAGAAATACGGTGCCGGCGGAAAAAGCAGAATAAAAGACAAGCGGGGCTGCCGTACGGAGAAATCCGGCGGCAGTTTTGCTTTGCTGGGCGGTTTTTGGGACAGCAAAGCGTGTATACTGTGTACAGAATCGAAACGGAGGGATCACATATGTTCAGGAAAATCGGTTTCAGAGCAGAAAGTACGCCGCCCGCCGGCGAAACCGCCGCCGTGCCGCAGCCCGAGCCGAAGCTGCCCGTGCGCTGTCTCGTTTACGTGCGTTTCAGCGGCGTCAACAAAGCGTACGCATACTACAATGACCGCTTCTGCCTGAAAGAGGGCGACACGGTCTTTGTCAGCGGCAAACTCGCCGGAAAGCCGGGCACGGTCGAAAGCGTGCAAACGCACTTCAAGATCCGCCTGTCCGACTACGAACGCATTCTTTCCAAAGCGGAAGGCGATCTGCGCGGGCATTTTGAAGCGCTGATGGACAAGATGGTATGCGTCGATCCCTGCGTCCTGCCGCCGGAGATGTTCCGCACATGGGTGCTGCCGCCCGAAGAGGATCCGGAGGACGTTCTGCTGGGCGAAGGATTCACCGCCGACCTGAATGCGTTCGAGCAGGACGACGAAATGCCGCAATCGGCGCTGCACAAGGGCTTGGAGATGTGCAAAGGCGGCCGCGTCGTGTACGTACATCTGCAGGGCAGTACGGGGACAGCGTTTCTCTCGGGCAGCGTGTGGCGCGAGGTCAACTTTACGCTGAAAAACGGCACGGTCAGCGATCTGTACTGCAGCTGTCCGTACCCGGAGGACGGCATGTGCAAGCACATGGCCGCCGTGCTCATCACGCTGCGCTTCCTGACGCAATGCGACAAGCTGCAAAATACCGACAGCTATGTCGTTCTGGACCGGAACTGGTTCTGGAATACCGTTTCCGGAACCGATCAGGTCGATCTGTAAGGCAAAATCAAAAAGCGGGCGTTCCGGTTTGCAGCCGGAGCGCCCGCTGATTCTTCTTTTTATGGAGCGAAGCTTACGTCCGCGTAGATCGGGAAGTGGTCGGACACGAACCGTCCGTTCACGCCCTCGGTCACGGTGCGGTAGGACAGCGCATTCACGCCTGCGCCGTACAGAACGTAGTCGAGGATGAGCAGCTCGTCGCCGTGCGGCTTTCCGTCGTGGTAGGTGTAGATCGTCCGGCACTCGTCGGTGCAGTCCGGCGCGGTCAGCCGCGCGTCGGCAAGCGATTCGGTCATGATCCTGTATCCCGTCGAGCCGGGCGTCGCGTTCATATCGGCGGTGAATACCACGGGAACGCCGGCGAATTTCTCCGCAATGAACGCCGAGATCATCTTTGCGCTCTCGCGCACGGCGGTCCTGCCGACGTTGTCAAAATGCGTGTTGACGTGCGCATAGCGCGTGCCGTCCTGTTTGTTCTCGAGCAGCACCCACGTGCAGGTGCGCCGGCAGGCGGCGTCCCAGCCGTACGAAACTTCGTCCGGCGTCTCCGACAGCCAGAACGTGTCGTGGTCGATCAATTTGTACTTCTCACGATTGTACAGCACGGGGCACGCCTCGCCCCGACCCTTGCCGTCGCGGCACTCGCCGACGATCCCGTACTGCGGCATCTGCCGCAGCCAGAACATCCATGCGGGAGTTGCTTCCTGCACGCCGAGCGAATCGGGTTCGGCACGCAGGATCTGCTCGAGCACAAGCATCCGCCGGCTCGACGCCGGAACGCCGTTGACATCCTTGCAGCGGACGTTGAACGACATGACGCGCACCGCGCCGTCCGCTTTTTCATCAATGCCGATGATCGGGAAATCGCCCGGCTTGTACGCGTCCGCGTAGGGAAACAGCGTTCCGAACGCGGCGGAGATCGCCAGGAACAGACCGATGATCTTTCTGAACAGCATACGTACCACATCCTTTAATGTCATTATATATTTCTCTGCGTTTTTTTCAAGTACCCACGCGTTTTTTCTTTTCCGTAAAACTTGAAAAGCGTTTTCCCAACTGATATAATGAAAAAAATACGTTAAAGCAGGGATGCCGGTGAAGCTCGACGTAAAAGGACTTCTGACAAAAGCGAAAACGTACTGGCGCCGTCCTTCCGAGGGACGGTATATGCCGATCCGGGAGATCGCGGCCGTTTCGGTCGGCGGTCTCGGCGTGCGTTTCATCACGAACACGGTCGTAACGATGATCGTGTCGACCGGCAACGTCCTGATCGGCAACACGATCGGTATTCCGCCCATGCCGCTGTATTTCATGTATCTGTTCAGCGTGTTCGCCAACATCCCGCTGACGACGCTGCGCGCGAAGATCGTCGACTACAGCCACCTCAAAACGGGCAAGTACCGGCCGTTCGTCTTTTTCACGGCGATCCCGACGGCGCTGCTCGGCATCGGGTTCGTCCTCGCGCCGTATGACCGCATGACGCTTTTCGGCAAGTGCGCGGTCGTGCTCGCGTTCAACGTCTGCTTCCAGTTTTTCTACTACTTCCTCTCCGATTCCAACGAAAACCTCGTCAACGTCCTGTCGCCGAACACCTACGAGCGCTCGGACGTTTACTCCGTCAAGAGCATCGTCGACTCGCTCGCGCCCTCGATCACGAACATCATCGTGCCGCTGATCGCCAAGGCGGTGACAGGCGAAGAGACGATCTACGATATGCGCGTCTACCGCGCCGTCTATCCGCCGATCCTCGTCGTCGGCGTGCTGCTGTCGGTCTTTATTTACGCCGGCACGCGCGAAAAGATCGTACAGCCGAAGCACCACCGCATCCGCACGCCGTTTTTCGACACGCTCAAGACGGTCGCGCGCAACAAATACTTCTGGATCATCTCGCTCGCATCGTGCCTCGGCTTTCTCGAAGCGTCGTTTTTCAACGTGCTCGGCTGGATGTACAACTACCAGAAGGTCTGCTCTGCGGGACAGTTCGCGCTGATCACGACGATCTACGGCAACGCCTCCTTTTGGGCGATGCTCTTCACGCCCGCGCTCGTGCGGCGCTTCGGCAAGCGAAACCTGCTCGTCTTTTCCAACGTGCTGAACATCCTGTTCATCGCGCTCATGTTCCCCGTCGTGCGCTCCTCGCCGACGAACGTCATGATCTGGATGTTCCTCGGCTGTCTGTTTCTCAACGCCGTCGTCTCACAGATCACCGTCACCATCACGCCGAGCATCAACGGCGACATCCGCGACTACCAGCAGTTCATCAGCGGCGAGCGCGTC
The DNA here is from genome assembly GCA_902787275.1 of Oscillospiraceae bacterium. Lineage (GTDB taxonomy): Bacteria > Bacillota > Clostridia > Oscillospirales > Acutalibacteraceae > UBA1425. The sequence goes on from CADAGA010000169.1 coordinate 4,055, forward strand.
GACGGTATTTTCGCCGTCGCCGGTCTGATCGGCAGCGTCTGGAATCTGGCGACCGCGTCCATCCTTCCCGCGATCTACGACAGGGCGGGGCTGAACGCGCAGACGGCGCAGGCGCTCGGGTACAGCACCGATAATATCTATGCCGTTCTCTACAACGAGCAGTATTTCCGCAGCATCTGCGGCGTGCTGATCCTGGCGTCCGTCCTGGGCGCGTCGCTGAACGTGCTGCCCTACTTTTTCTACGATCTGACGGAAAACAGGCAGGCAGGCATGATCGCCGTGCTGAAGATCCGCGCCATGCTCGAGGACGACGCGGCGGGCGTGCTGGAGCCGCAGACGCTGCGCGAAGCCGTGGAGCACGTCGAACGTGCCGAAGCGATGGAGCACGAAAGCCGCATCGACCTGCGGCAGGCAAAACGCGCCGGCGGCCGCAGGGCGCTCAGGCAGGCGCGTCGGCACAACGCCGACCTGGACGTGTCGCACATGATCCTTTCCGAGATCCGCTTTTTCGACACGCCGAACGCCGCGGCGCTGGTCGCGCGCGCGCAGAGGCTGACCGAGGCCGGTCCGGAGCATTTCTTCGAGCACATGGACACCGATCTGCAGGCCGCGAAGGCGATGCCGAAGCGCACGGCGGAGGAAAAAGAAAACCGCCGCACGTTGCTCGACGCCGCGCGGAATTCGCAAACGGTCGCACGGCTGCTGCGCAGGCACGTGCTGCGCAGGCACGGCACGGACGGTCTGACGCCGTTCGACGAGGACGCGCTCGAGTGTCTGTTCTCTGCCGAGGACGCGGCGGACGAGGCGCTGCAGGCCGCGTACGCGCAAAAGGATAAAGATGCGATCCGCCGTCTGCGCCGCGAAAAAGCGCAGCTGGGTCGGGAAATCAAGGAATCTTCCAAGGCGTTCGCACGATACAACCGCATCATAAAACCCTACCGTGACGCGCAGAAGCTGCTGGAAAAGCGCGCACGCATGCAGCGTCTGCCCGCGCTTCGCGAGCTGGCACACGCAGACGAATGAGGATCAAAGGAGAAAAAACGCATGGACAGGATCTACGCACAGGGTATGCGTTTCGTTGACGACAAGGGCAGAGAGCGCATCTTCTGCGGCGTCAACGTCGTGGACAAATCGGACTATACGCCCGGCGCGCAGGCGTTCCCGCTGACGGAGGATGATCTGTGCCGCTTCGGTGCGCACGGGATCAATCTCATCCGGCTGGGCTTTACGTGGGCGAAGCTCGAACCGGCGCCGAACCGGTATAACGAGGAATACCTCGAGAGCGTGTCCGGCGTGCTCGACCTGTGCGAAAAATACGGGATCTACGTCTTTCTGGATATGCACCAGGACTTGTTCTCGCCGGTGACCAACGGCGACGGCGCACCCCGCTGGGCGACGCTGACGGACGGACACAAGGTGCACCCGACGCGTTTCGTCTGGGCGGAGGACTACTTCTGGGGCAAGGCGTGCCACAGCGCGTTCGACCATTTCTGGGCGAATACGCGCGTCGGCGGCGTCGGTCTGCAGGACAGGTTCGCAAAATGCTGGGCGCACGTCGCAGAGCGGCTGGGTAAAAAGAGCGCCGTCATCGGCTTCGACCTGTTCAACGAACCGTTCCCCGGCACGCCGGGCGGCGCGTGCTTCAGCTCGATCGTCTCCGGCGCGGCAAAGGCCGTGCTGTTCAGCCGGCACGTCGGGAGAAAACAGCTTGTGCGCGACTTGTTTTCCGCCGACCGCAAGGAAAAAGGCTACGGCCACATCACCTACCGCGTCCTGCGGGAAGCGACGCGCGGCGCCGACGGGATCATCGCGAAGTTCGACCGCGACTGCTATACGCCGTTTCTTCGCCGTGTCGGCAAGGCGATCCGCGAAACCGGCACGGACAAACTGTTTTTCGTCGAAAACGACTACTATTCCAACCTCGGCATTCCCTGCGCCGCCGAGCCGATCGCGTTTGACGGAACGCGCGACGCGCAGCAGGCCTTTGCGCCGCACGCCTACGATTTCATGGTGGACACGCCCGACTACCGCTTTGCGAGCGACGACCGCGTCGGCGGCATTTTCGCAGAACACGCGCGCACGCAGTCGAGACTGCAAATGCCCGTGGTCGTCGGCGAATGGGGCGGCTTCGGCAGCGCGGACGACGATGGATGGCTCGATCATATCGCGTTCCTGCTCGCGCTGTTCGACCGCAACAAATGGAGCCACACCTACTGGCAGTATAACGCGCATTTCTTTGACTCACCGCTCATGCGCGTCTTTCTGCGAGCGTACCCGCAGGCGGTCTGCGGCACGATCGAACGGTACGCATACGATACGGAAAACCGAGTTTTTTCACTCTCGTTCACTGAATCCGGAGGAATAACTATGGCAACCATCATCGGCAGTTCGATCCCGAATATCCCATGGCAGGAAAAGCCGCAGGGCTTCCCCTACCCCGTCTGGCGCTACAGCGGCAATCCGGTCGTCACGCGCGACGATCTGTTCTTCGCCAACAGTATCTTCAACTCGGCGGTCGTGCCCTTCCGCGGCAGATTCGCGGGCGTGTTCCGCGCCGATCTGCGCACGCGCGACCAAATCCTCGTCGCCGGATTCAGCGACGACGGCATCCACTGGCAGCTGAGCGAGCGAAAGCTCTTTGAGGGCTACGACCCGCGCCTGTGCGAGATCGACGGCGTGTACTACCTCACGTGGGTCAAGCTCACGCCGCACGGCACCGTGATCGGCTTGGCGTATACGGAAAACTTTGCGCAGTGGACGGAGCTCGAGGAAGCGAGCTATCCCGTCGCGCGCAACGGCGTGCTGTTCCCGCGAAAGATCGGCGGCGAATACGTGCTGCTCATCCGCCCGTGCGACCGCGGTCATACGCCCTACGGCGATATCTTTCTCATGCACAGCCCCGACCTGACGTACTGGGGCAAGCACCGCTTCGTCATGGCGCCGGAGAAAAACTGGGAAATGACGAAGGTCGGCGCGGGTCCCACGCCGATCGAAACGGACAAATACTGGCTCATGCTCTACCATGGCGTGCTGACGAGCTGCAACGGTTTTACCTACAGCATGGGCGCGGCACTGCTCGACAAGAACGAGCCGTGGAAGGTGCTTCACCGCGCCGACAGCTTCCTGCTCGCGCCGCATGAGCTGTATGAATGCGTGGGCGACGTGCCCAACGTCGTGTTCCCGTGCGCCGCGCTCGCCGACGCCGACACCGGACGCATCGCGGTCTATTACGGTGCGGCGGACACGTCGGTCGCGCTCGCGTTCACGACCGTCGACGACGTGGTCGACTACGTGCTCGCGCACGACTGCGTGCAGCGCAGCTGACGGCAACAAATCAGAAATAAGGAGTAATCGTTTTGTCTGACGCAAATGCAACACACGGCATAAAATGGAAGGACAAGGTCGGCTATGCCCTCGGCGACGCAGCCGGTCTGATGACGTTTTCGCTGATCGGCGCGCTGCAAAACAAGTTTTATACAGACGCGCTCGGCATCAGCCCCGCCAAGATCGCCATACTGATCCTCGTCGCGCGCATCTGGGACGCGGTCAACGATCCGCTGTGGGGCGCGTTCATCCGCTCGCGCAAGCCGAGCCCAAGAGGACAGTTCCGCCCGTGGATACTGGGCTTTTCCGTTCCGCTTGCCGTCGCCGCGGTCTTTATGTTCCTCAAGGTTCCGGGACTTTCGGAAACGCAGTATCTGATCTACGCCTATATCACCTACATCCTTTACGGCATGATGTACACCGCCGTCAACATCCCCTACGGTTCGCTGGCGTCGGTCGTGACGGACGACGAGCTGGAGCGCTCCTCGTTGTCGATGTGGCGCTCCATCGGCGCGGGCGTCGGCGGACTGCCCGGCACGATCCTGCTGCCGATGATCGTCTACAGCGTCACGGGAAAATATGCAAACGGCACCGATATCAAGGCGCTGAACGATACGAAGCTGTTCTGGTGCGTGCTGATCCTGGCGATCCTTTCCGTCGGCGTCTATTTCCTGCATTACAGGATGACCAAGGAGCGCATCGCGCCGCAGAAGCGCCCGAAGGACAAGGATCACACCGCAGCGGTGACCGTCCGGGAATTTCTGAAAAACCGCGCGTTCGTCTCCCTTGCGCTCGCGTCTATGCTGCTGAGCGCGTTCCAGTTCTATTATCTGTCCACCTATATGTATCTGTTCACGGACTACTACCACAAGCCGGGTCTGTACGCGTTCGTGACCGTCTGCACGTACGTGCCGATGGCGCTCTTCATCCCCGTGATGAACAAGCTCATCCGAAGATTCGGGAAGAAAGAGCTTTGCGCGGTCGGCGCAGCGTTCGCCGCGGTCGTAAATCTTGTTTTGTATGCGCTGCGCGGCACGGCAAGCGCGCATAATCCGGTCGTTTTTCTTGCATTCACGTTCTTCTCGGGACTCGGGCAGACGTTCCTCGTGCTGGAGGTCTGGGCGCTGATCATGGACGCGATCGACGCCCACGAAAGCCGCACGGGCAAGCGCGAGGAAAGCATGGCGTACGCCATGATCTCCTTTTCGAGAAAGCTCGGGCAGACGCTCGCCGGCGCGGGACTCAACGCGCTGCTGGCGCTCATCGCCTACGACGGCGAACTGTCCAAGCAGGGCATCGGTCTGAGCGATACGGTGCTCTCGAAGCTCTACGATATTTCAACCATCATTCCGGCGATTATGCTTGC
>CADAGA010000170.1 GCA_902787275.1 Oscillospiraceae bacterium
CAAGATCGCCGTGATCGAGGGCGTTGAGCAGCTCAAAGGCGCGCCGGTCAAAGCGGACGATCTGCGTGCAGGCGCGGCGATGGTGATTGCCGGACTGGTCGCAAGCGGCACGACCGAGATCGAAAACGTGCTGTACATCGACCGCGGGTATGAGGACATCGTCGGCAAACTTGCCGGCGTCGGCGCGGATATCCGTCGGGTGCCCGTTCTCGATCCGGATGCACAGATTCAGGTTTCGTGACTTCATTTAAGGCGGGTTATCCCGCCTTTTTCCAAATCCGATCACGGAGGCACTATGGCAAGGTTTTGTTCTCTGTTTTCTTCCAGCCGCGGAAACTGCACGTATATCGGCTCTCCGGATGCTGGAATTCTGATTGATTGCGGCGTCAGCGCAAAGCGCATCGCCGATACGCTTTCATCCGTTGACGTCGACGTCCGTTCGATCCGCGGCATTTTTATCACGCATGAACATACCGATCACGTTGCGGGACTTCGTGTTTTTGCGTCGAAACATCATATTCCCGTTTATTCAACACCCGGCACGATCCGCGCTCTGGATGATCTTCAGGCAAGCGGAACGATTTCGCTCGAACCGATCGACCCGCAGGGTATGGACGCATGCGGAATGTTTATTCGTCCCTTTTCTCTTTCGCACGACGCTGCGCAGCCTGTCGGCTATTCGGTCGAGACGGCGGACGGGCGCCGTATATCCGTTGCGACCGATACCGGCATCGTGACCGAAGAGATTCTGTCCGCGATCAGCGGCAGTGATCTCGTTCTTCTTGAGTCGAATCACGACGTCGGTATGCTGCAGACCGGTCCGTATCCGTACTCGGTCAAGCGCAGGATCCTTTCGGACAAGGGCCATTTGTGTAATGACGTCTGCGCTGAGACGGCCGTGCGTCTTTTAGAGAGCGGAACGACGCGCTTCTGCCTGGCACATTTGAGCCGCGACAACAACATGCCGCGTCTTGCGTATCAAACGACATATTCGGAAATGCAGCTTTCCGGCGCTGCGGAAGGGTCGGATTATCTGCTGCGCGTTGCCGGAGGGGAGCCGGAGATGATGGTGATTTGATCCACGTGGAGTTGATCGTGCTCGGCAAGCTCAAGGAACCGTATCTGCGCGATGCTGTCGCCGAGTATCAGAAACGACTGCAGGCGTTTTGCAAGCTGCAGACGATCGAACTGACGCCGTACCGTTTGCCGGACGATCCGGCCGATGCGCTCATTTCGGATGCGCTCGAAAAAGAAGCGGCGGAGATCGAAAAACATATCCCGCAGAACGCGTTCGTGTATGCGCTGTGCATCGAGGGCAAGACCATGCCGTCCGAGCAGTTCAGCGCGCAGCTCGAACAGGCTGCCGTGCAAGGTTCCAGTTCTGTCGTATTCGTGATCGGCAGCTCGTTCGGTCTTTCGGAGCGTATCAAGCGTCGCGCCAACGTGCGCCTGTCGATGTCTCCCATGACCTTCCCGCATCAGCTTGCGCGCGTAATGCTGCTCGAACAGCTCTATCGTGCGTTTCAGATCCGCTCCGGCGGAAAATATCACAAGTGAGGCTATACGATGAAAAAGTTTCTGTTTTATCTCATCCAGTTTACATGGGGTCTGCCGCAGAATCTCGTCGGATTGATCGGGTATCTGATCCTCTACAAAAAGAATCGGCATGAACGGTATCAGAACGCGTTCTTTACCTTGGTCGACACCGACAAGAGTTTCGGCGGCATTTCACTGGGCGTGTTCATTTTCATCAATGGCAAAAAGGATGAAGGATGGACTCATGATACGCGCATCCATGAATACGGGCACACGATCCAGTCGCTGGTGCTCGGTCCGCTGTATTTTCCCGTGATCGGTTTTCCGTCCATCCTCTGGTGCAATCTGCCGCCCGTTTGCCGTTACCGCAGGGAAAACGACGTATCCTATTACACGATTTACTGCGAGGGATGGGCAAATCTTTGGGGCAGCCGTTTCAGCGGCCAGACGTTTGTGACGCAGGAGCTTTTGCAGCGCGGCCGATTCGGCAAGCCCTGGAATCAGGAATAAAGGAGAAAAGACTTTGGAACAGTACGACGCTTTTTCGACCGGTGTTGAAACCGGCGGTTTGTTTCATATCGATGAGATCAAGACGCTGATCTGCTACCTTTTGCGCAAGGTCGATACGCCGCTTTCATCTGAACGGATCCGGCAGACGCTTGTCTCGCAGGGTCTTGCGAATTATTTTGACGTCAGCGAATCGATCTCCGATCTGCTGCGCGCAGGCAACGTCACGGCGGATTTTGCCGATAACGAGGACGAGGTACTTCACTTGACGCCGATCGGTGAAAACGCATCCACGGAGCTTCTGCGCGATATCCCGAAATCCGTGCGTGAGAAAGCGCTGTCTGCGGTACTGGAATCGGTTGCCAAGGATCGCAATGCGCAGGAAACGAAGATCGACGTCGAAGAATGCGGCAGCGGATTCAACGTGACGTTCCGTGTGGCGGATCGGGATGAAGATCTGATGCGCATTACCTTGTACGCGGCAGATCGCGCACAGGTCGAGCGGATGAAGGATAATTTCCTGAAAGATCCCGCGCGCATTTATTCCGGCATCCTCGCTTCATTCATCGTTTAGGAGGAAGAAAACATGGCAAAATATTCCATCGGACTCGATTTCGGTACGCTTTCCGGCAGAGCGCTGCTGGTGGACGTGCAGACGGGCGAGGAGCTCGCAACCGCCGTTTACGAATATCCGCACGCTGTGATGGATACGGCGCTGCCGAGCGGCAAAAAGCTGAAAGCCGACTGGGCGCTTCAGCACCCGCAGGACTACCTTGACGTCGTGCGCATCACGATCCCGCAGGTATTGCAAGAAGCAGGTGTATCTGCGGACGACGTGATCGGCGTGGGCGTTGATTTCACCGCATGCACGATCCTGCCCGTTCTGGCGGACGGTACGCCGCTTTGCTTCTTGGATGCGTATCAGGATGAGCCTCACGCTTACGTGAAGCTTTGGAAGCATCATGCCGCGCAGGATCTTGCCGTGCGCATGAACGAGGTCGCCGAGGAGCGCGGAGAGCCGTGGCTTGCGAATTACGGCGGAAAGATCTCGTCCGAATGGGCGATCCCGAAGGTCTGGCAGGTGCTGCGTGAAGCGCCGGAGATCTATGAAAAAGCCGATTTCTTCATTGAGGCTGCCGACTGGCTGATCTGGATGATGACCGGCAAGCAGACGCGCAACGCCTGCTGCGCTGGCTATAAGGCGATGTGGAACAAGAAAACCGGTTTTCCGTCCGACGACTATTTTAAAGCGCTGGATCCGCGTCTCGAACACGTGATCGATGAGAAGTTCGGACGCGATATCCTGCCGCTCGGCGCGAAAGCGGGCGAGATGTGCGACAGCGGTGCGAAGCTGACCGGGCTGAACGTCGGTACGTCCGTTTCGGTCGGCGTGATCGACGCGCATATTTTCGTGCCTGCCGTCGGTATTCACGAGGCAGGGGAGATGCTTGCGATCATGGGCACGTCCACATGTCATATGATGCTCGGAGAAAAGGAAGTGCAGGTCAAGGGAATCTGCGGCGTCGTGGAAGACGGCATCATGCCCGGCTTTTTCGGCTACGAAGCCGGACAGGGCTGCGTGGGCGATCACTTCCAATGGTTCATCGAAAACTGTCTGCCTGCTTCCTATTATGAAGAAGCGAAACAGGCGGGCGTGAATATCCACAAATATCTGCGGCAGAAATGCGAGCAGAAAAAGCCCGGTGAATCCGGTCTCGTTGCGCTTGACTGGTGGAACGGCAACCGTTCCGTGCTCGTGGACGCCGATCTGACCGGTATGATGGTCGGCATGACGCTGCAGACGAAGCTGGAGGACATCTACCGCGCTCTGATTGAGGCGACTGCATACGGCACGCGCATGATCATCGAGACGTTCCGTGAGCAGGGCGTGCCCGTCAAGACGTTCTATGCTGCGGGCGGCATTTCGCAGAAGGACCCGATGACGATGCAGATCTATGCAGACGTCATCAAAATGCCGATCAAGATTGCAGGCTCCGCGCAGGGCGGCGCGCTCGGCAGCGCAATTTTCGGCGCTGTCGCAGCCGGCAAGGCAAACGGCGGCTACGACGACGTGTACGAAGCCGCGTCGGTCATGGGAAAAGTCAAGGACACCGTCTATTATCCGAATCCGGAAAACAGCGCGATCTATGACAAGCTGTTTGCGGAATACAAGATTCTGCACGATTATTTCGGCCGCGGCGCAAATGACGTGATGAAACGGCTGAAAAAGATCGCGGCAGCTGAATAAGACAAGCAAACACCGCTTCCTTTTGTTTTGAGGAAGCGGTGTTTTTTGTTTCTGCAATACAAAAGCCGGAACCGTCATCTGAAACAGATTTACATTCCTGCATTATTTAGTATTGAGGGTTCAGTAATATACGATGGTTAAGCTAAGTGAACTTTTTCAAAAAGTTTAATTCTGCTTAGTTTAAATACACTGTGGATTATGGTATTCTGATTTCAGCAGAGGAGGTCAGATATGAGTAAATTTGGTGATCGTATCAGAAGTATGAGAAGCTATTCCAAGATGACACAGGAACAGTTAGCTGAAAAAATGGAGGTCACGAGACCTACCATTCAGAATTGGGAAAGCGGCAGAACAAAGGTAAAGCCGGAAAACATCAAAAAGCTTGCTTATCTGTTCAACGTACCGGAAACAGATCTTTTGTCCGAGCTGAATCGAGACAATGATTTCATGAGAAATGATCGTTTTCCGTACTTCC
>CADAGA010000171.1 GCA_902787275.1 Oscillospiraceae bacterium
CGGATAAAAAAATCAAAAAAATTTTCAAAAAAGTCCACATTGATTCCAAATTGGCATATTCAGGGGTTGACAACGTTGTTTTTTTGTATATAATAGGAAAATGTATCTTTGTATAATGGATAAAATCGCTTCATGTGCGCCGTACGGTTTTCGGTGCAGAAACCGCAGGGCGCGCAGAGCGAAAAAAAGGAACGGAGTGATCGATCTATGAATGTTGTTCCCGTGAAACGCGGAGACAGAACGAGACTGAGTTTCGGCAAGATCAACGAGGTCATGGAGATGCCCAACCTGATCGAGATCCAGAAGGAATCGTACAGATGGTTTCTCGAAAAGGGACTGCACGAGGTTTTCCGTGACATCGCCGAGATCAAGGACTACACCGGCAACTGGGTGCTGACCTTCATCGACTACCGCATGGACGACAAGCCCAAGTACACCGTGCGCGAGTGCAAGGAGCGCGACGCTACGTACGCCGCCCCGATGCGTGTGCGTGCCCGTCTGTACAACAAGGAGTCCGGCGCGATCAAGGAAAGCGAGGTCTACATGGGCGAATTCCCCATCATGACCGAAAGCGGCACCTTCGTCATCAACGGCGCGGAACGCGTGATCGTTTCGCAGCTCGTCCGTTCGCCGGGCGTCTATTTCGACATGACGCACGACAAGACCGGTATCCGGCTGTTTTCCAGCACCATCAACCCCAACCGCGGCGCATGGCTGGAATATGAGACGGACCCCAACGACATCTACTACGTCCGCATCGACAAGAACAGAAAGATCTATATCACCACGTTCATCCGCGCTTTGGGTCTCGGGACCGACAGCGAGATCATGGATTTCTTCGGGGATGACGACAGAATCCGCGCCACCCTCGAAAAAGACGAATGCAAGAACACTGAAGAGGCTCTCATGGAGGTCTTCAAGAAGCTCCGCCCCGGCGAGCCCGTCACGCTCGACGCCGCGCAGCAGCACCTCGACAATCTCTTCTTTGACCCCTACCGCTACGACATTTCCCGTGTCGGCCGCTACAAGTACAACAAGAAGCTTGCGATGGCCGCCCGTTTGGCAGGCTGCACCCTTGCCGAACCCGTGTTCGATCCCTACACGGGCGAGATGCTGGCGGACGCCGACGAGACCGTCGGCAAAGAACAGGCTCTGGCGATCGAGCAGTCCGGCGTGATTTCCGTCACGGTCAAGCTCGACAACGACCGCGAGCTGAAGATCGTCTGCAACGGCATGGTCGATCCGCTGCCCTTCATGCCCGAAGGCATCACGAAGGCAGACCTTGTCGAAAATGCCATCAACGAAAAGGTGCGCGCAAGCGTGCTGCACGAGCTGATCGACAACTTCGAAGGCACCAACGAAGAACTGCTCGACCTGCTGCGTGAACACTGCGACGATCTGATCCCGAAGCATATCATCGTGGACGACATCTATGCGTCCATCAACTACGTCAACTGCATCGCCAACGGCGTTGGCAACCTTGACGATATCGACCACCTCGGCAACCGCCGCATCCGCTCCGTGGGCGAGCTGCTGCAGAACCAGTTCCGCATCGGCATCGCGCGTATGGAGCGCGTCATCCGCGAGCGCATGACGCTGCAGGCGCAGGAGGACGCGGACAAGATCACGCCCCAGACGCTGATCAACATCCGCCCCGTGCAGATGGCGATCAAGGAGTTCTTCGGCTCCTCGCCGCTGTCGCAGTTCATGGATCAGACGAACCCGCTTGCCGAGCTGACGCACAAGCGCCGTCTTTCGGCACTCGGCCCCGGCGGTCTTTCGAGAGACCGCGCCGGATTCGAGGTGCGTGACGTGCACTACAGCCACTACGGCCGCATGTGCCCGATCGAGACCCCCGAAGGTCCGAACATCGGTCTGATCTCTTACCTTGCGACTTTCGCCCGCATCAACGAATACGGCTTCATCGAGGCGCCGTTCCGCAAGGTGGACAAAGAGACCGGCAGAGTGCTCGACGAAGTGACGTACATGACCGCCGACACGGAGGACAACTACATCGTCGCGCAGGCTAACGAGCCGCTCGACGAAAACGGCTGCTTCGTGCACGCGCGCATCGTCGCGCGTCATCGCGACGAGTTCATCGAAGTCGAAAAGAACAAAGCGGAATACATGGACGTGTCGCCCAAGATGGTCGTCTCCGTCGCAACGGCGATGATCCCGTTCCTGGAGAACGACGACGCAAACCGCGCGCTGATGGGTTCGAACATGCAGCGCCAGGCCGTTCCGCTGCTGGTCACCGACGCTCCGATCGTCGGCACCGGTATGGAATACAAGGCAGCCGTCGACTCCGGCGTTGACGTGCTTGCCAGAACGAGCGGCACCGTGCGCCACGTGTGCGCCGACAAGATCGAGATCGAGTCGGACGAGGGCGGCACGGAAACGTATGAGCTCATCAAGTACCTCGGCTCCAACCAGGGTACCTGCATCAACCAGCGTCCGGTCGTGGACATCGGACAGCACGTCGAAAAAGGCCAGGTCATCGCAGACGGTCCCGCAACGGACCACGGCGAGATCTCGCTCGGCAAGAACGCGCTGATCGGCTTCATGACGTGGGAAGGCTACAACTACGAGGACGCCGTTCTCGTCAATGAAAAGATCGTCCGCGACGACGTTTACACCTCCATCCACATCGAGGAGTACGACATCGAGGCGCGCGACACGAAGCTCGGACCGGAAGACATCACGCGCGACATCCCCAACGTGGGCGACGACGCACTGCGTGACCTGGACGAGCGCGGCATCATCCGCATCGGCGCGGAGGTGCATTCCGGTGACATTCTGGTCGGCAAGGTCACGCCCAAGGGCGAGACGGAGCTGACGGCCGAGGAGCGGCTGCTGCGCGCGATCTTCGGCGAAAAGGCAAAGGAAGTGCGCGACACTTCGCTGCGCGTGCCGCACGGCGAGTACGGTATCGTGGTCAACGTCGAAGTGTTCACCCGCGAGAACAGCGACGAGCTGTCTCCCGGTGTCAACAAGGTCGTGCGCTGCTATATCGCCCAGAAGCGCAAGCTCTCCGTGGGCGACAAGATGGCGGGACGCCACGGCAACAAGGGCGTCGTTTCCCGCATCCTTCCGCAGGAGGATATGCCCTTCCTGCCCGACGGCACGCCGCTGGACATCGTTCTGAACCCGCTGGGCGTTCCGTCCCGAATGAATATCGGACAGGTTCTCGAGGTGCATCTGGGCTTTGCGGCGCGTCATCTGGGAATCAAGGTCATGACGCCGGTTTTCGACGGCGCGCATGAGAACGACATCCGCGAAGCGCTGCGCGAGGCGGGTCTGCGCGAGGACGGCAAGTCCATTCTGACGGACGGCCGTACCGGACGCCGGTTCGACGCACCGATCACGGTCGGCGTGATGTACTTCCTGAAGCTGCTGCATCTGGTCGACGACAAGATCCACGCGCGTTCCACCGGTCCGTACTCCCTGGTCACGCAGCAGCCTCTGGGCGGCAAGGCGCAGTTCGGCGGCCAGCGTTTCGGCGAAATGGAAGTCTGGGCGCTCGAAGCGTACGGCGCGGCATACACGCTGCAGGAGATCCTGACGGTCAAGTCCGACGACGTGATCGGCCGTGTCAAGACGTACGAGGCCATTGTCAAGGGCAAGAACGTACCCACACCCGGTATCCCCGAATCCTTCAAGGTTCTGATCAAGGAACTGCAGTCCCTTGCGCTGGACGTCAGCGTTCTGGATGCGGACGGCAACGAGATCGACCTGAAGCAGAACTTCGACGACGATTACGGCTTCTCCGCCGCGGAAAGCAACCGGACGTTCACCCGCGTCAACGATGCGGAGGGCGCCGAGGGCTTTACGCTTGAGGATGAAAACGGCGATCCCGTCGTGGAGTCTTCCGGCGAGGATGAGTTTACAGAGGATGAGTACACCGAAGAATACGTCGGCGGCGATTCCGATGAGATCCTCACGGACGATTATACGGACGAGGATTTTGAATGATCGAAGTTTCCTTGCAATTTAGATAGAAGAAGGGGCTGAATTTCTTATGGAAAACAATACTTTTGAATCCATCAAAATCGGTCTTGCTTCGCCGGAAAAGATCCGCGAGTGGTCTTACGGCGAGGTCAAAAAGCCCGAAACGATAAACTACCGTACCCTCAAACCCGAAAAAGACGGTCTTTTCTGCGAGCGTATCTTCGGGCCGACGAAGGACTGGGAGTGCCATTGCGGCAAGTATAAGCGCATGCGCTATAAGGACAAGGTCTGCGAGCGCTGCGGCGTGACGATCACAAAGGCGAAGGTGCGCCGCGAGCGCATGGGTCACATCGAGCTGGCCGCGCCCGTGTCTCACATCTGGTACTTCAAGGGTATCCCGTCCCGCATGGGCATCATTCTCGACGTTTCTCCCCGCAATCTGGAAAAAGTGCTGTATTTCGCGATGTACATCGTGATCGATCCGGGCGATACGCCTCTGCGCAAGTACCAGACACTGGACGAGAAGGAATACGCCGAATTCAGAGAGCGTTACGAGGACGACTTCCGCGTCGGCATGGGCGCCGAAGCGATCAAGGAACTGCTCGCCGAGATCGATCTGGACGCGCTGAGCGAGGAGCTTCACGAGGAAATGAACTCCGCTTCCGGCCAGAAGCGCGCGAAGGCGCTCAAGCGCCTGGAAGTTGTTGAATCCTTCCGTACCAGCCACAACAAGCCGGAGTGGATGATCCTCTCCGTGGTGCCGGT
>CADAGA010000172.1 GCA_902787275.1 Oscillospiraceae bacterium
CCATCGACGGCAAAAAGTACACCCCGCAGGAGATCTCCGCAATGATCCTGCAAAAGCTGAAGGTCGACGCGGAGAGCTATCTCGGCGAGAAGGTCACGGAAGCGGTCATCACCGTGCCCGCGTACTTCACCGACTCGCAGCGCCAGGCGACCAAGGACGCCGGCAAGATCGCGGGTCTCGACGTCAAGCGTATCATCAACGAGCCGACGGCGGCGGCGCTGGCGTACGGCATCGACAAGGAGACCGACCAGAAGGTCATGGTCTTTGACCTCGGCGGCGGCACGTTCGACGTGTCCATCATCGAGATGGGCGACGGCGTGCAGGAAGTGCTTGCCACGGCCGGCAACAACCGTCTGGGCGGCGACGACTTCGACCAGAAGATCATCGACTGGCTTGCCGATGAATTCAAGAGAGAAAACGGCATCGACCTGCGCGGCGACAAGATGGCCATGCAGCGCCTGAAGGAAGCGGCTGAAAAGGCAAAGATCGAGCTGTCCGGCGTGACGAGCTCCGCGATCAGCCTGCCGTTCATCACCGCGGACGCAACGGGTCCGAAGCATCTGGAAACGACGCTGACCCGCGCGAAGTTCAACGAAATGACGGCGTCGCTCGTTGAAGCGACGATGGGTCCGGTGCGTCAGGCGATCTCCGACAGCGGACTCAAGACGGCCGAGATCGACAAGGTCCTGATGGTCGGCGGCTCCTCGCGTATCCCTGCCGTGCAGGAAGCGGTCCAGAAGTATCTGGGCAAGGAACCGTTCAAGGGCATCAACCCCGACGAATGCGTTGCGATGGGCGCCGCGCTGCAGGCGGGCGTTCTGGGCGGCGAAGTGCAGGGCCTGCTGCTTCTCGACGTGACCCCGCTGTCGCTGGGCATCGAAACCATGGGCGGCATCAATACCAAGATCATCGACCGCAACACGACCATCCCGGTCAAGAAGAGCCAGATCTTCTCCACGGCTGCCGACAACCAGCCTTCCGTGGAAGTCCACGTGCTGCAGGGCGAGCGTGAATTCGCCCGCGACAACAAGACGCTCGGCGTGTTCCATCTTGACGGCATCATGCCCGCGCGCAGAGGCGTGCCGCAGATCGAAGTGACGTTCGATATCGACGCCAACGGCATCGTGCACGTTTCGGCGAAGGATCTCGGCACCGGCAAGGAGCAGTCCATCTCCATCACGTCCTCGACCAACATGTCCAAGGAGGACATCGAAAAGGCCGTGCAGGAGGCGGAGCGTTTCGCGCAGGAGGACAAGGAGCGCAGAGAGGCGGTCGACATCCGCAACAACGCCGACCAGATGGTCTATCAGTGCGAAAAGATGATGAACGAGGACGGCGACAAGTTCCCGGCCGAGGACAAGACCGTGCTGACCGAAAAGGTCGACGCGCTCAAGGAAGCGCTCAAGGGCGAGGACATCAACCTCATCAAGTCCCGTCAGGAGGAACTGACGCAGAAGTTCTATGAAGTGAGCGAAAAGATCTACAAGGCTGCGCAGGCGGCGCAAGGCGGCGCACAGGGCGCACCGGGCGCGCAGGGCTTCGACCCGAACGCGGCAGCCGGCGGCGGATATCAGGAAGCGGACTTCACGGACATCCCCGAGGATAATTGAGTACAGAGGCACACGGGCGGGAGTTTTCTCCCGCCGCTGTGCGTGAAACGGAATTGAGGAACGGATATGGCGGATAAACGCGATTATTACGAGGTACTCGGCGTCGATAAGAACGCGACCGAGGACGAGATCAAAAAAGCATACCGCAAAAAGGCGAAGCAGTACCACCCCGACCTGAATCCGGACAATCCGGAGGCGGAGGCGAAGTTCAAGGAAGCCAGCGAAGCGTACGAGGTGCTGTCCGACGCGCAGAAGAAGGCGCGCTATGACCAGTTCGGTCATGCCGGCGTCGATCCCAACTTCGGCGCGGGCGGCGGCGCAGGCGGCGGATTCGGCGGCATGGACTTCGACCTGGGCGATCTGTTCGGCAGCTTTTTCGGCGGCGGCTTCGGCACGCGGCAGCAGAACCCCAACGCACCGCGGCGCGGCGAGGATCTTGAGGATCGCGTCACCATTTCCTTTGAGGAAGCGGCCAAGGGGTGCAAGCGTACGGTGGAGGTCACGCGCATCGAGGCGTGCTCCGAGTGCGGCGGCACCGGCGCGGCGAAGGGCACAACGCCCAAGACCTGCCCCGAATGCGGCGGCAGGGGACAGGTGCAGTCCCAGCAGCGCACGCCGTTCGGCATGATCTCGACGTCGAAGCCCTGCCAGAAGTGCGGCGGACGCGGCAAGATCGTGGAGTCGCCCTGTCAGAAGTGCCGCGGCGGCGGACGCGTGCGCCGGCGCGCAAGCGTCGAGGTGAACATTCCCGCCGGCATCGACGACCGTCAGGTGCTGAACGTGCGCGGCGAGGGACACAAGGGCGTCAACGGCGGTCCCGCGGGCGATCTGCACGTGGTGATCTTCGTGCGGCCGCACCCGTTCTTCGAGCGCGACGGCTACGACGTGTGGTACAACGTGACCGTCAACTTCGCGCAGGCGGCGCTCGGCGATACGCTGCAGATCCCCACGCTCGACGGCAAGGTCAAGTGGGAGCTGCCTGCCGGCACGCAGCCGGACGAGGTGTTCATGCTGCGCGGCAAGGGCATCCAGAAGCTCAACAGCCGCGACAAGGGCAACCAGCTGCTGCGCGTCGTCGTGGACGTTCCGAAAAAGCTGAACGACAAACAGCGTGAGCTGATCCGGCAGCTTTCCGAGGAGCTCGGCACGCCGGTTACCGGCAGCGACCCGGACAGTCTGTTCGGCCGTTTCGGCAAAAAGAAAAAGTAAACAGTCTTTCAAACGGCGCATCGCGGGGTGCGCCGTTTTTTTTCTTGCGTAGCTGCGCGTATGGGTGTATAATACAAAAAAAGCCAAGGAGCATTTACTATGCAGCCGCTTGAAAAGGAATATACAATCGTTCGTGATCTGCCGGTCGGAATGGCGTACGACGGTACGCAGCCGTTTGCCGTCTGGCAGACGTCTGCGCGGGAAAAGCTCGCGGAGCTTCTGGGCATGGCGCATTTCACGCCGTGCGAACCGCTGACGCAAATCGAGTGGGAACGCGCATCAGACGCGTTTCACGAGATCCGCTTCACGTTTCAGAGCGAGCCGGACTACCGTGTGCCGTGTCATCTGCTGATCCCGCACCGGGTCCGTTTGGCGGGCGTGATGGTCTGCTTGCAGGGGCATTCGACCGGCATGCACATCTCGCTCGGAAGGGCGAAATATGAGAGCGACGAGAATACTGTTGCGGGCGGCGACCGTGACTTCGCACTGCAATGCGTGCGGCACGGGATGTGCTGCGTGACGATCGAGCAGCGCGGGTTCGGTGAAAAGGGCGGAAACCCCAACCCCGACTGTTACGTCCCTGCAATGACGGCGCTGCTTTCCGGACGGACGCTGCTTGGCGCGCGCGTATGGGATATTATGCGGTTGATCGATCTGCTGAAAGCAGAGTTTTCGGATCGGTGCGACACGAACAGATTCTTCGCAATGGGCAATTCCGGCGGCGGTACCGCGACGTTTTACGCAGCGGCGCTCGATACGCGCATCGCGGCGGCAATGCCGTCATGCGCATTCTGCACGTACGCCGATTCCATCGGCAGTATGTTCCACTGCGCGTGCAACTTCGTGCCGAACATCCGAAACTATTTTGATATGGCGGAGCTGGCTGCGCTGACCGCGCCGCGCCCGATTGTGATCGTTTCCGGTGAGAAAGACGACATCTTTCCGATCGAACCGGCGAAGTCGCAGTTCGCACGGCTGCAACAGTACTATGCCGCCGCAGACGCAGCGGACAAATGCGTTCACGTCGTCGGACCGGAAGGACACCGATTCTACGCCGATCTCGCGTGGCCGATTTTTGAAAAGCTGATACAAGGAGAATTCGTATGACCGTTTTACAGAATCTGACCGCATTTTCCAACCGCTACGGCGCCGATCCCGAGCTCGTGCTCGCGGGCGGCGGCAACACGTCCGCCAAGGACGGGAACGTCCTGTATATCAAAGGCTCCGGCACTGCGCTCGCCACGATCACGGCGGACGGCTTCGTCGCGATGGACAGAGAAAAGCTCGCCTGCATGTGGGACAGGACGTACCCGCAGGCGGACGACGCGCGCGAAGCGGCGGCGCTCGCCGATCTCATGGCTGCAAAGCTGCCCGGGCAGGACGGCAAACGCCCGAGCGTCGAAACGCTGCTGCACGCGCTGTTTCCGCAGCGGTACGTGCTGCACCTGCATCCGGCGGCGGTCAACGGTCTGACCTGCGCCGTCGACGGGGAAGCGTGGGCGAAAAAGCTGTTCCCGGACGCGGTCTGGATTGAGGCGTGCAAGCCCGGTTATATCCTCGCAAAGCTCTGCCGCGCCCGTATGACGGAGTATAAATCGCAAACAGGCAGCGACGCACAGGTATTGCTGCTGCAGAACCACGGCGTATTCTTTGCCGCGGACGACGCCGATACGCTCGGTGCGCTGCTGTGCGGCATGCTCGATACGCTGCGCGCGCAGTATAAAGTGCTGCCGGATCTTTCGCCCGCTGCGGCGGAGGATGCGCAGCTCGGCGCGCGCCTTGCCGCGCTGTACGGCGGCGCGTACCGCTTTGGCGGCTGTGCCGAGGCGGTGCGGTTCTCCGAAAGCCCCGCGGCGATGGCGCCGCTCATGAAGCCGTTCACACATCGTCTACTGCAAGGCGTTCCCGCTGTATCTTTTGCGCGGGGACGACGCGGCGCAGGCATTTGCGGACTACCGTGCGAAGTACGGCTTCGCGCCGAAGCTTTGCTACGTGCAGGACGGCGGGTTTTACGCGCTGGGCGAGACGGACAAGCAGGCCGCGACGACCGAGGCTCTCGCGCTCGACGCGATCAAGATCGCGGTATACAGCCGTGCGTTCGGCGGCGCGCTGCCGCAGAGCGACGCGCTGACCGATTTTATCGTCAACTGGGAAGTGGAATCCTATCGCGCAAAAAAAGCGGAATAAAGGAGGCACGACATGGACCCTCTGCATTTTCTGAACGCCCCGACGGCGGAAGAACGCCTGCGCAACCTGCAAACGCTGGTGCGCGACGAAACCGAAAAGCCGCCTGTCTCCGACGTGTTCGTCAACAACCATATTCACACGACGTATTCGTTCTCGCCGTATTCACCGACGGCGGCGATCTGGTTTGCCCGTGCCGCAACGCTCCCCGCGGCGGGGATCATCGACCATGATTCCATCGCGGGCGCGCGCGAGTTCATCCGCGCCGGAGAGATCGCCGACGTGGCGACGACCGTCGGCATCGAGTGCCGCGTGCATATGACCGGCACGAGCGTCGAGGATCGCTATATCAACAATACCGATCAGAAGGGCATCGCCTACATGGTGCTGCACGGTGTGCCGCACGGCGAGATCGAGCGCGTGCAGGCGCACTTCGCCCCGTATCGGGAAAAGCGCAACGACCGCAACCGCAAAATGGTGCAAAACGTCAACGCGCTGCTCGAAAACGCAGGGATCGTCCTCGACTTCGATCGCGACGTTCTGCCGCTCTCGCAGTATGCGAACGGCGGCACGGTGACGGAGCGGCATCTGATCTGTGCGCTGTGCCGGAAGATCGTCGAGCGCTGTTCGGCCGCGGGAACGGCGGCTTTTCTCGAAAACGAGCTGGAGCTGACTCTGTCCGACAAGCAGCGCAAATATCTGACCGACGCGGACAATCCCTTCTTCGAGTACGACCTTCTGGGCGTGCTGAAATCGGCATTCGTGTCGCGCATTTACGTGAACGCGACGGACGAGTGCATGCACGCGCGCGAGCTGGCGGCGCTGGCGAAGGAGACGGGCGCGCTTCTGTGCTACGCCTACCTCGGCGACGTCAAGGACAGCGTGACCGGCGACAAGCGCTCCGGCAAGTTCGAGGACGGCTATCTTGAGGAGCTCTTCGACACGCTGAAAACGATCGGCATCGACGCGGTCACGTACATGCCCTCGCGCAACACGCTCGAGCAGCTGCGGCGCGTGCAGACGCTGTGCGACGCGTACGGCTTTTCGCAGATCTCCGGCGAGGACGTCAATTCCCCGCGCCAGAGCTTCGTCTGCGAGCAGCTTCGGCTGCCGGAGTTCCGCCGTCTGACGGACGCGACGTGGAAACTGATCGAACGCGAAAAAGCGCTTTCCTGACAAAAGAAGGATCGCATTTTAAAGCAGTGCCTGCAGCAGACTATCAAAGGAGATCGGATATGAAAAAAGTTTTGGCTCTTGTCATGACGCTGTGTCTTCTGGCGTGCATGGGCTCTGTCGCCGCGTCCGGCGCGGGCAGAGTCTACGCGCTGACGATGGGCGTGCACAAGTATTCCGTCAACAGTACGCCTGCCGACGGCGGCAGCATCGCGACCGTGACGTATCTGCGGCACAAGGACGGCTCGACCGGCTCCGCCAACCGCATCTACGATATCGAAGCGGGCGAGACGTTCACACTGACGACCGCCGTCAAAGCGGGACAGGAGGACTATTTCACGTTCCTTTGCTGGCTCGATGAAAAGGGCGCGATCATCGGCAAAGAGCCGACGCTCGAACTGACGATCGACGGTTCCAAAGCGGCGTTCGCGGCCTACGCGGAGAACGCCGACCGCCATCTGCTGACGTACACGGTCGTTGGCAGCGGCAAGGTCTCCGTATCGTCCGACCGTCCTCTGATGCAGGGCGACGGCTGCGTGAGTCTGCTGCACGGCGCGAGCGCCTCGATCAGATTCACGCCCGCCTTGGGTTATTCGACGTACTATCTCAAGGTAAACGGCGAAAAGGTCAGCTTCCTGCAGAACGCGTTCGGCACGCTTTCCGCCGCGGTCAAGGGCGGCAAGATCAAGGACGTGTTCAACGCGGCGCTCAATTTCGTCCGGTTCTTCATCGGCATGGAAGCCGTTTATACCATCCCTTCGGTGGAAAAAGACACGACGTTTGAAGTCGGATTCATGAAGTCCGCTTTGGAATACGCAAGCGCACTTTTGAAATAACGATGCAAAACGCTTTCCGCTTTCTTCCTGCATATTTCGCCGCGCGCTGTTCAAACTAAAGGCGAAAAGCAGAGAAGGAGTTGAAAGAAATGCTTGACAAAATCTCGCTGATCCTGGTCGTGATCGGCGCGCTGAACTGGGGCAGCATCGGTCTGTTTCAGTTTGATATCGTGGCGTGGATCTTCGGCGGTCAGGGCGCGGTCATCAGCCGGATCATTTACACACTGGTCGCGCTGGCGGGCGTGTGGTGCCTGTCCCTGCTGTTCAGGGAAAACGCGCTGCTTCCCGAATCCGGCGACGACGGCGCGCACTGAGACAAAACGAAAACAGAGATGTGAACGCAATCGGTTCGCATCTCTGTTTTTTTATATGCTGTCCGCCGTTTCACGACGCTTTTTTCGCCGGACACGGTTGACGTGGCGCTCGAAGTCGCCGGTTGTGAGCAGCTGCGCGAGCACGTACTGCATGAATGTCGGCACGGTGCAGGCGTAAAAGCCGAGCCTCTGCGAAAAGACGGGCACGAGATGCCGCGGCAGCACGAGATATCCTGCGCGGATGGACGGCGAGATCGTTTTGGAAAACGTGTTCAGATACAGCACGTTGTCGCGGTCGGTATGCGCGAAGAGCGTCTCCTCCGGCTTGCGGGAGACGGAGAACTCGGACTCGAAGTCGTCCTCGATGATATAGCGCCCGTCCGACGCCCAGCGCAGATATTCGTGCCGCTTGGACGCGGACGCCGTGACGCCGCTGGGAAAGCTGCGGTAGGGCGTGATGTGCAGCACGTCGGCGTTGCTGCGGGACAGCGCGAAGGAGTCGATGCCGTCCTGCCCGAGCGGCAGCATCTGCACGCGCACGTCGCACGCTTCATAGACCTGCCGGATCTTTTTGTAGGAGGGCGATTCGAGCGCGTACGTCAGCTCGCGCCCCAGCAGCTCGACGATCCGACCGTACAGATACTCCGAGCCGGAACCGATCACGATCTGTTCGGGATCGACGCGGATGCCGCGGCTGCGCGCGAGATACTGTCCGATCGCGTCGCGCAGTGCGGGAATGCCTGCGGCGGGGGACGGCTCGAGGATCGCGTCGCCCAGATCGCTCATGACACGGCGCATCGTGCGCGTCAGGACGGACACGGGAAACTCCGGCGCGGGCGACGTGCCGTGCGGCTGTGCGGCCGGCGCCGGACGGTGCAGCGCAGATGCGGCGAACGGGTCGCCGGTGCGGAACAGGACGAAATAGCCGCTGCGCTCGCGCGCCTCGGCGTAACCCTCGTCGCACAGCAGCGCGTAGGCGTGCTCGACCGTGACGAGACTCAGCTCCGTTTCCTCCGCGATCAGCCGCTTGGACGGCAGACGGCTCCCGAACGGGAAGATGCCGCCGATGATGTCGTCGCGCAGCAGCCGGTACAGCTGCAGATAGGCGGGTTCACCCGATTTTTTTGTGATGGAATACTGCATCTGGTCTTATAAAAAACTCCTTTTCTGACTATTTCGCTAAAACCAGAACCAGTATATACTAAAGCAAATCAAAAATCAAGGGGATGAACAAATGAAACAGACTACACAGAGATCTATTGTTTGGCTGACGACGACCGCGCTGTTTATGGCGATGAACGTCGTGATGTGTTCGTTCAGCATCCCCGTACCCGGCGGCCACCTGTACCTTTGCGACGCGGTGATCTGCACGGCGGCGATATTGCTCGATCCGCTGGCGGCGTTTCTCGTCGGCGGCGTCGGTTCGTTCCTCGGCGA
>CADAGA010000173.1 GCA_902787275.1 Oscillospiraceae bacterium
CGATCGAGCAGAACCGGCAGAAGCAGCAGTGGCTCGACGACTTCCTGCAGAAGATCGAAAACATCCTGGAGATTTGAGGATTAAGGAGGAACAGCAATGATTACATCAGACAGCTTTTTGGCGACGTCCGTACAAAAGGGCGACATATTTGCTGTCCGCGGCGCCATCATCGGCGTTATTCGGGCGAATTTAGGACATCCTGCCAACGAGACGCGCGAAGCCGTGCGGTACGCACAGGATCATGGCATTGAAGTGTTTGAGGCGCAGAACGACGCCGAGCGTCCGATCCTCGAAGACCCCGCGCAGTGGAACGAGGAATACTACGTTTCCGTGCTTGTCGACCTGCAGCAGAATTTTACACGTGAGCGGCTGGAGCATGCGCTGCGCGTCAGCGAACGCGTTTTCTCCGCGCCGAAGCCGGCACCGATACCACAGCCGCAGCAGGTGAGAACGTCGCAGAATCCGTCGCCCGCAGGGAACCCCTCGATGCAGCCGGCGACGTCGCGTTCGAGTACAGGTACAGAGTCAAAAAAAGCTCAGGGTCGACCGTCGGGGGCAGTGATCATAGGGATTATAACGGCGGCCCTGATAGTTGCCCTGATTGTTCTCCTGGCAAACAGATAAAAAATCCGGATAAAAAGGTAACATTTACAGATAGAAACGGACAAGAAAGGATAGTGTACATCTATTCTGACTGCAATCTGGATTTGCACTCATACGAAGATGTTAAAAAGTGCAAGCATCCGGAATACAAATGCCCGGTAAGAAAAGAAGTCTCCACGGGGAATATAATTCGGGATATTAAAGAAAGAAAACCGACAAAAAAAACAGTGGGTTGTGACTATCGGAAGCTTCTGTATGATGCATCTCAAAAAGAGGAAGAGAGAAATGAAAAATGACACAAATCAATTGATGCGGACGCGACAGATATCGGCGCAGCAGGAGTTGGACGTTTTGCAGCTGGCAGACAATATCGCGTTAAAAAGTTTTGCGCACAATCTGGACAGGCTGCCTGTCGTGCGGATGAGCGACCAGGAACTGGCAGTGAAAGCGTCCAAACAATCCCGCTTTTTCCGTGTGACAAAGCTGGTCTATGACAGCGACGAAAACAACCTGCACAAGCTGACGAGCGTGTACTCCGCCGCGGCAGCGATCCACGCAAATCCGGCGATCATCCTGCTCAGCGACGGACAAACAGCCGAGCTGTATCTGGGCATTTGCGCCGATCCGGACCGCAACACAGTTTTTCCTAAAGCACAGACGCTCTACCGGACCGTAGTCGGCAATTTCCCGGGCAGTCTGGAAGCGGACATGGACGACGCCTTTATCAGCAAAAATGACCAGTTGGAAGCAATTTTGAATCATTGCATTCCTGTCGACGGCGCCATGGCGTCGGTGACAGGCGTCGCTTCCCTGCGCGAGGACGAAACGGACAGCAACGAGGCATTCAGTCAAGGGCTTGAAAAGCTGATCGACGCTATGCGCGGCGTGCCGTTTTCGGCACTGTTTATCGCAAATGCCGTGGAGCCGGAGGAACTGGCACGGATCAAGGCGGAATACGAGCAGCTCTATACCGCGCTTTCTCCGATGGCGCAGCAGGTTCAGACGATCAACGCCTCGCGCAGCGAGAGCATCTCCGTGCAGACCAGCCGCACGGTTTCCGACACGAAGGGCGAGTCTGCTTCCAGCGCTTTGAGCGTCGGAACGAGCGAGACGCATACGGATACGGAGGGAGCATCGTATACCCACACAAATACAGCCGGCGTCAACACATCATTCAATGTCGGAGGACATCTCACCGCTTTGGTGGCTGGTGTGAATGCAGGCAAGAGTGTTGGTGTCAATTACAGTCACAGCTACTCCCGCACCAAGTTTGATTCGCACAGTGTTGCGCACGGGACGAACCAAAGTGAGACGAACACGATCGGCACGAACACGGCGCACACCGATTCTGTGACGACAGGAGACGGAAAAACGGATACGACAACGCTCGGCGAATCGCTGCAGGTGACCTACGAAAACAAAACGATCCAATTTCTACAGCAGACACTGGAACAGCAGTTGGAGCGCATCCGCGCGTGCGAATCCTACGGGATGTTTGCCGCGTCCGCGTATTTCTTCGCACCGAACAAACCGGACGCCGAAATGGCGGCGTGCGCCTACAAATCCCTGATCAGCGGCAGGCAAACGGGATTGGAGGCCGCTTCGGTCAATGCATGGACGAAGGAGAACAGATACAGCGACGTGTCTGCGTACCTGCGCCGTCTGCGGCATCCGGAATTCCAGCTTGACCTGCACAACCGCGTGACGCCCGCGTCGCTGGTGTCTGCGCAGGAGCTGGCGATCCAGATGAGCCTGCCGAACCAATCCACGCCCGGCGTGACGGTGATCGAATCCGCCGCATTCGGCCGCAATATCACCAAGACCGACGTTGCGAGAGAGGACGATCAGATCCGTCTGGGCAGTCTCTACCACATGGGACAGACGACAGAAAATGCCGTCAAGCTGGACGTCCAAAGCCTGGCGATGCACACGTTCGTGACCGGCTCGACCGGCGCAGGCAAGAGCAATACCGTCTTCCAACTGCTTAGTCAACTGCGCCGCAAGAAGGTCGGATTCCTTGTTGTCGAACCTGCCAAGGGAGAATACAAGCATGTGTTCGGCAATGACGTGCAGGTGTACGGTACCAATCCGAACGTGTCCGAACTGCTCAGGATCGACCCGTTCCGCTTCCCGAAGGACATCCACATCCTCGAGCATCTGGACAGGCTCGTGGAGATTTTCAACGTCTGCTGGCCGATGTATGCGGCCATGCCTGCCGTGCTTAAGGACGCCATAGAACGCGCTTATGCCGGTGTGGGCTGGGATCTGCGCACCTCGACCAACCGCTATGACGATTCGCTGTTCCCGACCTTTGCCGATGTTTTGGAGCAGATCGAGATCGTGCTGAACGAGTCCGCGTTCTCCGCCGACAACAAGGGCGACTACACCGGCGCGCTGACCGTGCGTCTGCGTTCGCTGACCAACGGTATCAACGGCATGATCTTTACGCACGATGCGCTGCCGGACGCGGAGCTGTTTGACCGCAATGTGATCGTCGACCTCAGCCGCGTCGGTTCGACTGAGACGAAAGCGCTGATCATGGGACTGCTCGTGATGCAGCTGCAGGAGTACCGCATGGTGCAGAGCAAAGGTGAGAGCAGACCGCTGCAGCACGTGACGGTGCTGGAGGAAGCGCACAACCTGCTCAAGCGCACATCCACCGAGCAGAGCGCCGAAAGCTCCAATCTTGCCGGCAAGTCGGTCGAAATGCTCGCCAATGCGATCGCGGAGATGCGCGCCTTCGGCGAGGGCTTTATCATTGCCGATCAGGCGCCGGGACTGATGGATATGTCGGTCATCCGCAATACAAATACCAAGATTATTATGCGCCTGCCCGATCAAGGCGATCGCGAACTGGTCGGACGCGCTGCGGGACTGAACGACAGCCAGATCGTGGAGCTGTCCCGTCTGGGCATGGGCGTCGCAGCGGTCTATCAGAACGATTGGCTCGAAGCCGTGCTGTGCAAAGTGGACTACTATGAGCCGAAGCAGACTGCGCGCCGCGCAGCGGATACGCGGGCATTTACGGCCGAAGACACGGCGGAAAGCGCTAAGATTATAACGGCCGTGCTGCAGGGCAAGGTCGACAAGCTCGATCCGAAAACAGTGCTTCGATCCTCGCTGTCCGCACGCTGCAAATACCTGATCCTGGATGCGGCAAACGCTGGCAGCGATACGAAGATGAAGCAGCGCAGTGCGCAAGCCGTCTATACATACTTCCGCGCATCCGAACTCCTGGGACAGAAGATTCGTCCCAAAGACAAAGCGCCGGTATATCGTCGCAAGATGACCGCATTGCTGCAGGAGCAGTTGGAAGAATTCCCCGCGTTTCTGACAAATAAGATCCTGCTGTGGATGGTGCAGGAACAGTCGCTGCGCGACAGCACATTCGTACAATTGTACAATGATTTTGCAAACGAATTGCGTCCTCGGGGAGGTGTCCAGTAGTGATTGAAGTGTTGGCTGAAGCGGCAGAAGTAATGGCAGAGGAGGAATCGGTGGCTGCTGGCGATGTTGCGATGGAAGCAGGCGAAGGCATGCCGATCGACGAGTCCTACGGCGACAGAGTTTTTGACGATACGTTTTTTGATGAAGGCGAGATCGTAGCGCAGGATCGGGAAACAGGCGAAGGCATACCGAACGACGAATTCTACGGCGATCTTGTTTTTGACAGGACTTTCTTCGACGAAGAAGAAATAGCGGATTACGGACAGGAGATAGAACCGGGCGAAGCAGACGAAGTACTGCGCGCTGACCGTGTATCCGATACAGTCTTCACCGGCGAGCATGAACTTCCGGTATTCGGAGAGGAAGTCGATTTGGGCGAAACAGGCGAATTGCCGTATGCTGACCGGAACTCAGATGCACAGGCGAACGTGGCTGACGTGCAAGGTGACACTTCAGATTTGCCGGACGACACAGATCATGAGATGAGTGATGCGTCTGACGATGGCGAAGCAAAGGATGATGTCGCAGATACCGAGAACGCAGAAAACAAGGATACTCCGGACGAGACCGATTCATCTGAGCA
>CADAGA010000174.1 GCA_902787275.1 Oscillospiraceae bacterium
GCGAAAGAACAATGGTTAAAAATATTATTTTTGATATGGGCGGCGTGCTGATCGACTTCGATCCGCACAAGACGCTGCGCAAGGAGTTCTCCGAGGAGGATGCCCGCGAAGCGGAACGCGTGCTGTTTGAGAGCGGCCTTTGGAACAACATCGATCTCGGCACGATGCGTTTTCCGGACATCGCCGAGGAGGCGTGCAAACATCTGCCCGCGCGTATGCACGCGCCGCTGCGTGCAGTGCTGCTGCGCTGGTGGGACGTGGAGATGCCGCCGCTGCCGTATATGGAGGATTTCGTCCGCGAGGTCAAGGCGGCCGGGTACAAGACTTATCTGTGCTCCAACACCTCGGACGAGATCTATGACTATTTCGACGCGATCCCCGCGCTGGGACTGATGGACGGCATCCTGGCGTCGTGCGACTACGGCGTGACCAAACCGGACGCGCGGCTGTTCGAGGCGCTGTACGCGCGCTTCGGTCTGCGGCCGGAGGAATGCTTTTTCATCGACGATATGCCGCGCAACATCGAAGGCGCCGCAAAGACCGGCATGATCGGCCACTGCTTTGCGGACAGGGATCTCGACCGGCTCAAAGAAGCCATGCGCGCATGCGGCGTGCAGATCTGATAAAGGTTTATGTCCTGTTTTTCAAACGTTTTTTCTCAATCGCCGGAATACAGATCCATCGTTTCCGGCATCCGAAGCACCCGGCTGCCGATGGGCGTGCTGGGCGTTTCGCATATCCATAAGGCGCATCTGGTCGCCTCTCTGACCGAGACGATGCGCCGCAAGGCGATCGTGATCGCGCCCGACGAAGCGCAGGCGACGCGCCTGGCGGAGGATCTGACGGCGTTCGGCATCCGTGCGTATGCTTATCCTGCGCGCGATTTCGCACTGCGCACGACGGAGAGCCATTCGCGCGAATACGAGCATCTGCGCCTGCGCGTGCTCGACAGGATGCGCACCGGCGCCTACGATGCGGTCGTCTGCTCGGCGGAGGCTGCGCTGCAGCTGACGATGCCGCCGGAAGAATTCGCCCGCCGCTGCTTCACCGTCCGTATGGACGAGGAGGTCGGCCTCGAGAATCTGCGCGACGCGCTGCTTCTGGCAGGGTATACGTCCGCCGCACAGGTCGACGGACCGGGACAGTTTTCCGTGCGCGGCGGGATCGTGGACTTTTTCCCGACGGGCAGCGAATACCCGTGCCGCTGCGAGTTTTTCGGCGATACCGTGGACAGCATCGCGCTGTTCGAGACCGAGAGCCAGCGCCGCACGCGCGCGCTCGATGAGATCACCGTCACGCCCGCGAACGAGGCGCTGTGCGACAACGCGCAGCAGCTCTGCGCGCTTTTGACGGAATTCGCCGCCGGCATCCGCGGCAAGGGCGCGGTCAAGGCGCGCGCGAGCATCCACGCCGATATCGAACGCGTGCAGTCCGGTCTGCGGCTGTCGTCGCTGGATCGTTATCTGCCGCTTCTCTACCGCGAGGGCGCGACGCTGTTCGATTACGCGGACAATCCCATGCTGTTCGTCAGCGAGAGCTTTTCCGTGCGCGAGCACGCATCCGCTGCGCTCGATCTGTTTTACGAGCAGGTCAAGGCGCTGCTGGAGGAGGGCGTGCTGTGCGCGGGGCTCGACCGCTACACGCTGTCGCTGGACGAACTGTTCGTGCAGTATGAGGTCTTCGGCGCGGTCTATCTCGACAATCTGCCGCGCGGCACGTTCGACACGCCGGTCAAAAATCTGATCACGATGAACGCACGCCAGCAGACGCCGTGGAACGGCAGCTATTCCGTGCTGCTGGACGACGTCGATCCGCTGTACCGCCGCGTCAACTGGACGACCGTCATTTTCGGCGGCACGCCCAAGGCGGCGAAGTCCCTCTCGCTCGATCTGGAGGCGGACGGCTACAGCTGCGTCTATTTCCCCGTGCGGCCGTCGGAGTTTCCGTACGGGCGGATCACCGTGCTGCCGGGCAGCGTTTCGACAGGCTTCGAGTACCCGCAGGAGCGCTTCACGCTCATCACGTACGGCAGCCGCTATATCAGCGCGTCGAAAAAACGGCAGACGCAGGTCAAGAATAAAAACGCGTTCAACTCCCTGGAGGAGATGCACCGCGGCGATTATATCGTGCACAACGCGCACGGCATCGGCGTGTTCGAGGGCGTCACCAAGCTCGAGGCCGGCGGTGCGACGAAGGACTATATCAAGATCCTCTACGACAAGGGCGACATCCTGTACGTGCCCGTGACGCAGCTCGATCAGGTTTCCAAATACATCGGCAGCGCTTCCGATTCGCCCGTCAAGCTCAACAAGCTCGGCGGCAAGGAATGGCAGAAAACGCGCACGCGCGTGCGCGCGGCGGTCAAGGACATCGCGCAGGAGCTGATCGCGCTGTATGCCAAGCGGCAGGCGACGCAGGGCCACGCGTTCTCGCCGGACACCGATATGCAGAACGATTTCGAGCGCCGGTTCGAGTTCGAGGAGACGGCCGATCAGCTGCGCTGCATCGACGAGATCAAGGCGGATATGGAGAAAACGTATCCGATGGACAGACTGCTGTGCGGCGACGTCGGCTTCGGCAAGACGGAGGTCGCGCTGCGCGCAGCGTTCAAGTGCGTTGCGGACGGCAAGCAGTGTGCGTTCCTCGTGCCGACGACGATCCTTGCCCTGCAGCACTACCAGACCATCCAGAAGCGGTTCGAGGGATTCCCCGTCGAAGCGCGGATGCTCTCGCGCTTCTGCACGCAGAAGGAGATCCGTGAAACGCTCAGACAGACGCAGCGCGGCGGCGTGGATATCCTGGTCGGCACGCACCGCCTGATCTCGAAGGACGTGCAGTTCCGCGACCTCGGTCTCATCATCGTGGACGAGGAGCAGCGGTTCGGCGTGCAGCAGAAGGAAAGACTCAAGGAGATGTTCCCCGCGGTGGACGTGCTGACGCTGACTGCGACGCCGATCCCGCGCACGCTCAACATGGCCATGTCGGGTATCCGCGATATGTCGGTGCTCGAGGAAGCGCCGCGCGACCGTTATCCCGTGCAGACGTACGTGATCGAGCAGAACACGGAAGTGCTCGTGCAGGCGATCCTGACGGAGCTGCGGCGCGGCGGACAGGTCTACTATCTGCACAACCGGATTGAAACGATCGAAAAGACGGCCGGACTTCTCCGACAGCATCTGCCGGACGCGCATATCGGCATCGCGCACGGCAGGATGAGCGAGGACGAGCTCAGCGAGGTCTGGCGCGGACTTTTAGAGGGCGAGATCGACGTGCTCGTCTGCACGACGATCATCGAAACGGGCGTGGACGTGCCGAACGTCAACACGCTCATCATAGAAAACGCCGACCGTATGGGCTTGGCGCAGCTGCACCAGATCCGCGGCAGAGTCGGGCGCTCGTCCCGTCGCGCGACGGCGTATCTGACGTTTTCGCGCGGCAAGGAGCTGACGGAGATCGCTACGCACCGGCTCGAAGCGATCCGCGAATTTACCGAATTCGGCTCCGGCTTCAAGATCGCCATGCGCGACCTGGAGCTGCGCGGCGCGGGCAATATCCTCGGCGCGCAGCAGAGCGGCCATATGGAAGCCGTCGGTTATGATATGTATCTG
Source organism: Oscillospiraceae bacterium (assembly GCA_902787275.1). Classification (GTDB taxonomy): domain Bacteria; phylum Bacillota; class Clostridia; order Oscillospirales; family Acutalibacteraceae; genus UBA1425. Next base: position 3,609 of record CADAGA010000174.1, read on the forward strand.
AAGCTGCTGTCCGAAGCGGTCAGCGAGGAGAAGGGCGAGGAAAAGGCTGCGCCCGAGCAGGCGTGCACGATCGATCTGCCGATCGACGCGCATATCCCGCCGGATTATATCGAAAGCGTGCCGCAGAAGCTGTATATGTACCGCCGCATCGCGGACATCCGCACGCGCGAGGACGCGGAGGACGTTCTGGACGAACTGTTCGACCGGTTCGGCGATCCGCCTGCGTGCGTGCAGGGACTGGTCACGGTCTCTCTCCTGCGCGGAACGGCGCTGCGCCACGGCGTATACGAGATCAAGGAGACCGGCGGCAAGATGCTATTGTATATCGACCGTCTCGACATGGACAAGGTGCGTTATCTTGCGGCGCAGATGCGCGGACGCATCATGGTCAGCGCGGCGGTCAAGCCCCACATCGCCATCCGCGTGGGGCAAAAGGAAGACCGGCTCGCGCTTTTGACGAAGGCGTTCGATCTGCTGGACGGAAAGGAGTGATCGCATGCGAAGAAGGATCGTGGGACTTCCGGCGCTGGTTCTGGCGCTGGCGGTGCTTTGCGGCTGTGTGATGCCGTGGCAGTCCGTCGTCAGGGAGGATGCGGTGATCACGGTGTCCGACGCCGAGGTCGGCGCGGATCTTTACGCGCTGTATCTCTCGCAGATCTTCCGCACGCCGCAGAAATTCGGCCTTGCGGACACGTCGCGCGACGCGGCGGAGAAAAAGGCGGTTGAACTGTGCACGCAGTACATTGCGATCAACACGGCGTTCCGCGACGCGGGACTGCGTCTGACGCCGGAATACAAGACCCGCATTGCCGAAAACGTCTCGGTCAAGTGGAGCTTTTACCGCAAATTTTACGAATCGGTCGGCGTGCGCAAGCAGACGCTGACGAAATACGAGACGGCGGAGGCCAAGCGCGAGCTGATGATCGCGTCCAAATACGGCAAGGGCGGATCGGCCGCCGTGTCCGACGTCGAGCTGGACGCGTATTAC
>CADAGA010000175.1 GCA_902787275.1 Oscillospiraceae bacterium
ATGCCTGCCTGTGTGAATCCGCCCCATTCGGTATTGCCAAACCCGGTGTCCATAGGAGCCATCATCATACGGTTCTTTATTTCTACGGAGCCGATTTTGATCGGACTCGATAAATGTTTATATTCAGGCATGGTTGGTCACCTCTTTTATGCATTCAAAGCTCGCTTCTCGGAGATCAGGAACGTGGTTCTTCTGCGCTTGATATACCACTTGCCGTCCACCTTAATATACTTATCCGAATAGCGGACATAGTTAGTCGTAATAATATCCTTGCCATCCTCCTCGTTCACAAGAGTGGCTTCGCAATATGCTGTTCCATCTGCTTCTGTAAGATCCTCGTTCAGCGTAACGTTATGCTGCCCGTTGATGTGATAAACGCTCTTGCAGGGATTGATCGTAGCAGAAAAAGCCTCAACCAGAGCCTTGCGCCCGAAGATGTTCTGAACCTCTCCGTCAAACCCCATCTGGAATTCCAGCACGCCATCCTCCGTGAAAAGCTCTCCCTGAGCTGCCGCATCCTTCACATCGGCAAGGTTGGAAAACACATCAACCAGTTCTTTCAGCTCCATCTTTGCGGAAATCGTTTCGTTTGTCATTGCAGATACCTCCATAATATATGTTTTGCGTTTAGTAACGGCAGTTTCTTACCTCGATTATCATTATAAAGTTACTACCGTCCAAAAGCAATGGTCGATGTTTTTCATTCGGTTACTTAGGAAACCCTTCCGCAAAAATGGTTACTTATTTTTTTTAGTAAAAAACGTCCAACAGAGAATTGAAATACGCGCCTGCTTCCTTGATCGTGAGAAGATATTTCTCACCGATTGGTAGAAGGCACTCTTCGTTCTCGGTTGATGTGGGTGCCATATTTGTTTTGATTGTGCTTTTTATTATATTATAGACCTCCTGTTATTGTTTCACTGTGATCTGAACTCTGTCGATAGGCTTTCCCGCTTCTCCGGCAAATGTGTCGGTCGAGCCGCCCGTGTCTTTCTCATTTTCCATCCAAGAAAAATAGTCCGCAGAACCTATTGTGCGGACTCGGTTTCTTATGGTATGATCGGGAGTAGAAATAGTCAGCTTGTCAATGCTGCCGTTGATCATTTGGTGTGTGTTAATTTCGAGCTGAACATCTTTTGCAAACACACGCAAGCCCTTGATAGGCTGACCGTCAACACCTGCGTAATCCTCAAGATTTTTGACAACAGGCAGCCAACCGGAAGAATCGGTGTAAACCTGATATATGATGTCGGGTACGGATTTTGATACTGTGGTACTCTTTCCGAAATCACCGTAGTAATAATTTGCGTCAACCTCGCCGTTGATACCGTCAATATGCTCCGTTCCGTACTGCCATATTTGATAATTACCCGCATATCCGCAGGTCGGATTCCAATGGGCAACCCAGCGTGTGTATTCTTTGATCTCGGTCAGATAGTTATTCCACCAAGACAAGGAAGCGTATACCCCCGGAGTAAAGCCTTCTTTTTTAAGTCCTTCGCAGACAACACGGCATGCTCTCGGAGCGAAATTGTGGCAGTCATCTTCCTCAACATCTAAAAATACGCCAAGCTCCGGCTTATGCCCCTTGATAAGCCGGAGGAAATGTGCGAGTTCAGACTTCGCTTGATTTTCTGTAGTTGAATACGAATAGATATAAACTCCGTAAGGAATACCGAGTCTTTCACACTCCGCAAGATTACGAGCATACTGCGTATCGTCCTGTAATGCGATATCATCACCATAACCGCAGCGAATAATTGCGCCGTCGATCTTGTCTTTGACTTTATTCCAGTCGATAGTGCCTTTCTCCGGGCAGGAAACCGACATAACAGAGTTTGATGAGGCTCTGGTCAAAAAACTCATCGAGAAAAATACCGTCTTCAACGACCACTTCACCGTGGAATTCAAGTCCGGCATTACAATCGATATCGAAGTATAAAAAGGCTCCTCGCCGCCGACGCACTTGCCGGTAGTGAGGAGCCTTGATCTGTCTTACTCTTCTTTTGTAAGAACTTTTTTCTGCCAGCTTCGTTTTCCGCATTCTGGGCATTTCATGTATCTCGTCCGCCCCATATGCATAGCGAGATTTGTCTGCCAGTATGTAGGAACATATCTGTGGTGGCAATTCTGGCATTCATAGTATCCGGCCTTTTGCTCAATACCAACTGCGATAAAAGCGACCGTAAATATCATCACGAGAGCGAATACGATAAGTGTGATTCGCAGCCAGACTGGCATCTCTATAAATGAAGCCACAAACACCATGACCAGTCCGGCAATGACGGCAGGAAACGCCCATAATTCTTTCGCCCGACAGGAGTTCGTTGACGTTTATTTTCAGAAGAGCACAAAGCTCCAGCATAATCCCGGAATCCGGCATTGACTTTCCGGTCTCCCATTTTGATACTGCCCGGTCACTGATTCCGAGCTTCTCAGCAAGGCTCGCCTGAGTCATGCCCTGTTCCTTCCTGCAGGATACTATGAATTTTCCAATTTTGATTTGATCCATATCAGGCACCTCCTTTCATGACTCAAGCATAGCCGGTATCATCATATTTTTACACGAACCGTAGGTTGCAAGCATAGCCGGTATCATCATATTTTTACATGAACCGTAGGTTGATTTCCTGCAACTCTACCGCTGGTTGAGTCCGACAAAATGCACTCCCCGCCGCCGATGATGGCAGTGTTGGAGCCCTTTTCCTGTCCTAAAGTGCATCCTTTGGGCAATTTCTAACACATTCCATGCATAGAATACATTCTGTTCCATTTTTTCGTTTTCGAGAATTATCTGTCACGTCAACATTCATAGGACATACTCGTTTGCATTTCCCGCACGAGATGCATTTGTCTTTGTCACATTTTATCCTGAGAACCGAAAAGTAACTCATTGTCTTCAATAATACAGTGATGGGACATATATATTTACAAAATGCTCGGTTATCCTTAAACGCAAATGCGAGTGCAATGCCCACAGCATAATAAGCGAGATTGCCGACAATAAATGCCCAGAACATAATCCGTTCGATATTGCCAACCTTAGCAAGGAACAATGAGGCAACAAATACCAGTGAAAACGTAAATGTAATGTATCTGATCCATCCGAGATTCTTTCTTGGTTGTGATGGAGACTTGTAAGGAAGAAAATCCAAGACCATAGCTGTCCAGCAGGCATATCCACACCAGCCTCTGCCGAATAATAGTGGCCCGAAAATCTTTGCAACGGCATAATGAATGGTGGCAGCCTCAAAAACTCCGGTGAATAAGTAATACCAGAATCCCTCGATCTGCATATTCTCATTGCAGATAAGCCCCAGATATATCAGCATATATAAGCCAACAAGCAACTGAACGATACGTCTTGCGTGCTTATATTTTTTTATAAACAGAAAAATCCCCAAAGATATAGAAAGCCCGATGTAGCTGAAATTGAAGAGGTAAAAAATATTATCCTTTGTAAGCCATAATGTAATTGCAACAGCTTCAAAGATTATGAGCATAAAAAGCGGTGCCAAATATTTCTTCAATCTATCACCTCCATTCGACTTTCCCTGACATCTATCTCACAGCCACAACTCCCCAACATCTAACTCGGCAACTCAACATAGTGACATCTATCGAGGCAACTCAACTCTCACACTTTTTGAGCCGGATTGCCCTTGGATAAGTTACCGAGAAGCGTTTTGTCTGTCCGATGCCAAATTTGCCCGATTGCCCGAAACCGCAGTATTACTGGGCTTTCGCGCCTATTTCCCTTCGACCCTTGACATCAAACAGACCGTCTCCACGTGCCCCGTGCGCGGGAACATGTCGAAGGGAGCGGCGGACTGCACGGTATAGCCGCCCTGCTGCAGGACGGCAACGTCGCGCGCGAGCGTCGCGCTGTCACACGATACGTACACGAGCCGTTCGGGCGCAAAGCGGAGGATCGTTTGCAGCACCTCCGGCGCGCAGCCTTTTCGCGGCGGATCGACGACGATCACGTCGGGGCGTACGCCCTCTCCGAGCAGCTGTTCCGCTGCCTGTGCCGCGTCCGCGCACAGAAAACGCGCGTTTTCGACGGCGTTGCGTCTGGCATTTTCCTTCGCGTCGCGGATCGCTTCGGGCACGATCTCGACGCCGATCACGGCCTTTGCGCGGCGTGCCATCGAAAGTCCGATCGTTCCTGCGCCGCAATACAGGTCGAGCACCGTCGCACCGTCTGCAGCGGCGTATTCCGCAGCCTTCCCGTAGAGCCGTTCGGCCTGCAGCGCGTTGACCTGATAGAAGGACAGCGCCGACAGGCGAAAACGCAGTCCGCACAGCTCGTCCTCTATATACCCGTCGCCGTAAAGCGGGATGCAGGTCTTGCCGAGGATGACGTTCGTGTCGTCGGGATTGACGTTCAGCACGATTGAGCGGATCTGCGGCGCCGCACGCAGGAGCGCGTCGCACAGCGCATCCTTTTGCGGCAGTTCCTTCCGGGTTGCCACGGCGCAGACGAGGATCTCACCCGTCCGTTCCCCGCGGCGGATATAGACGTGCCGCAGCAGTCCGCGGCGCGTCGTTTCATCGTAGACCGGAACGTCGAAGGTCTCGATCCAATCGGTGAACGCGCGCAGGATCGTTTCAAAAACCGGCGGCTGCAGCCGGCAGTCGCGGCAATCGATCACGCGATGACTGCGCGGCGCATAAAAGCCGACGGACAGTTTTCCGTTCTGCATCGCCAGCGGATACTGCGCCTTGTTGCGGTATCCGTCAACTTTCGGCGACGGCTCGATCGGTTCGACCGTGCCCGTGTAGCCGCCGATGCGGCGCAGGTTTTCGCGTACCTGATTCTCTTTGAGGCGAAGCTCCGCGCCGTACGTCATATGCCGGAACAGACAGCCGCCGCATTTCGGAAATGCGGGACAGTCCGGCTCGATGCGGTCTGCGGACGCTTTTCTGATTTCACGGACGATGGCGTACGCATACGTTTTCTTGACCTTGACGATCTGCGCAGTGATCTCGTCCCCCGCAGCTGTCGCCGGCACCAGCACCGCCATGCCGTCCACGTGCCCTACGCCGCTGCCGGACAGCGTGCAGTCCGTGATGCTGAGCGGGATCAACTCATTCTTCTTCAATCCGGTTCACCTCGTATTCTTAAAGTATACCAAGAAAATCGAACGATGTCAATTTTTGCATTGACTTTTTGCCGCTGTGCGGTATACTGTTTTTGAGGTGAGAACGATGCAGGATATCTATTGTCCGCTGCAGCTGACCGGCGTTGCCGCCGCACTGACCGGCGCGCTGGGCGTACCCGCGCCGCAGTCCGCAGCGCCCGCACTCGAGGCGCTGACGACGCTGTGCGAAGGCGGCGTCGACCGCATTCTGATGTACAATCCGGACGCCGTCGCGCTGTGGCTGTATGAAAAATACACCGAGTTGTTCCTGCCCGTTCTGCGGAACGTGCAGTGCACGCTGCCGCTGCAGACGGTCATGCCGTCCGTGACGCCGGTCTGCTTCGGCACCATGTACACGGGCGCGACGCCGCAGGTGCACGGCATCCAGTCCTACACAAAACCGGTCATCCGCACGGACACCGTGTTTGACGCGCTGATCCGCGCGGGTAAAGAGCCGTGCATCGTTTCGACCGGAAACGACAGCATGTCGCGCATCTTCCTCGAGCGCGAAATGGATTATTATATCGTGGACACGCCCGACGAGGCAAACACGAAAGCGGCCGCGCTGATCGCGGAAGATCGGCACGACCTGATTGCCGTCTACAACGGAAACTATGACTCCACGATGCACAAGTTCGGACCGGAGAGCCGCGAAGCGCTGGACGCGCTGCGGCACAACGTCCGCGCGTTCGACATGCTGGCAGACGAGGTGCGCGCGCACTGGAGCACACACAGAACGCTGATCGCCTTCGCGCCGGATCACGGCTGTCACGAGATCGACGGCGACTGCGGCAGCCACGGGCTGTATATGCCGGAGGACATGAACATCGTCCATTTCTACGGGATCGTCTGAGAAAAAGCACAAAGGCTGTGCGGGATCAACCTGCACAGCCTTTTCTTTTTGCTTTAGCGTTCAGACGTTATTGACCGATACAATGACAAAGACCGCCCGGATCGGGCGGCCTTCTCGTTATAGCAAAGTCTGATGCGTACTTACGCTTCCTTTTTCTTGAAGCTCACAAACGCTGCGGCTGCTGCCAGAGACAGAGTAGCGAAAACAGCGATGGAAGCTGCAGAACCGGTCTGCGGGATCACGGGCTCGTCAACAGGAGCGGGCTGCGTGGTAAGAGCCTTGCCCTTATAGAACGTGTTCACGAACCAGTTGATGATCTTGTTGGAGGAAAGCTTCTCATAGAGAGCATCGACGTCAACGCCGAGAGCTTTCAGACCAGCAAAGATGTAGGTAACAACATCATCCATGATGTTGGCGGGGAGGTTCAGGATGTCATTGACGGAGATTTCCTTCAGGTTCTTGCCGATCGAGGAGATGGCAGAAGAAAGAAGGGAAACCATGTCAGTGCTGTCCAGACCCTTGGAAGCGATCTTCTTCTCAAGAGAGGTCAGATCGCCAGCGGCTGCGACTGTTGCTTCTTCAGCAGGAGCTGCATCTTCTGCGGCGGCCACGACTGCTGCATCTTCAAAGGCTTCTTCATCAGCTGCGAAAGCGAAGATGCCCATGGAGCACACCATGATCGCTGCAAGAAGGATGCTTAAAAACTTTTTCATTTTCGAACATTCCTTTCCATCTTGAAATTGGGGTACGTCAGTACGCCTTTGCTACGTGAGAATGATACCACATCGGGTGGCCTTTGTCAATGGTTTTTTGGCGAATTTTTTGAATTGTCGGGCACTTTAGGCAAAAGAATCAGTTTTTTGCGCAGTTTCAACGAAAAACTATCAAAACTGCGCAAACCTGAATCATTGTCCGCAGCGCTTATTCCACGAACATGAAGGAACGGCGGGACGTGTGCACGGCAGTGATCGATCCTGACGGAAACAGCGTGGCCCAGGTGGAGAGCCTGGCAGCGCTCCTCGGCTCCATGCTGAGCGTGGTGCCGAACGTCTA
>CADAGA010000176.1 GCA_902787275.1 Oscillospiraceae bacterium
TACTTCGCGTCCGAAAGCCCGCACAGCAGGATCTGCGACGCGGCATTGACGTCGAGGATCACGTCAGCCTCCTGCAAATCGGTTTTGCCGACCTCGACGCCGTTTTCGGAGCATTCCACGCGGAACGTTTCATCACAGACCCGCAGCGTAGACGCGCCCGCCGCAGGGTATCGGTGCGCGCGCAGCACGTTTTCGACGTTCAGAATCCGCACGGAACCGGTATTGTGGAGCGTGATCTCGCAGTTTTTCAGATCCCGGACGTAACGCAGCAGCGGCGTATCCTCCGGCAGTTTCTGAAAGCAGACCGTTTTCTGGTTGCTCTCGAAATTGCGCAGAAAACCGACGATGCCGAGCATGGATTCGCGCGAGTCAAAGCAGAGCTCGTCAACGAGCACCGCGCTCTTTTCCCTGTCGACGCAGATCGTCGCAAATGAACGGTTTTTCCAGATATACGTGTATCGCATGGACGCATACGGTTCGCTTGAGAACGCCTGCGCGTTTTCCCGCACGAAGCTCAGATTGTGGCTTTTCTCGCATCTGTTGTAGATCTCGAGCAGCTGCTGCGTGTCGTTTCCTTCGTACAGCGTCGCGTCGTGATTTCTTTCGATCCCGGACAACTCGGAAAACGGCACGGCCGCACTGACGGAGCGTCCCGCTCTTTCATAGCCGAGCTTCCGATAGTACACCTCGGAAAACGGGTAAAGGACGCTGACATCGCAGCCGCTTTCCCGAAACACGTGTTCAAAAAGCGCTTTCACCGCGCCCTTTCCCCTGTGCTCGGGCTTGGCGGCAACGCCGCCGACGGCCGCGCAGGTCAGGAATCCGCCGTCATAATTGCACATTCTTTCCTGGAGCTCCAGATCCGCGAAAAGCGTCTTGTTGTCGTCGTCAAACGCGCCGAGCACCTTTTCGCACGGCAGCACGGAATCCGGGTCGCCGATCTCGCAGGCGTAGGAAAAAGCCTGCGACGTGATCTTGTCATGCTCGGCGACGTCCTTTTGTGTCAAAAATCTGATTATCATTCGATTCACCTCATCCGGTTCTGTTCCGATCAATACGGCGCACGGCCGACCCCTTATCGCGCGCCGAGCACGCCGACAAACGCCGGCTCGGCCGTCAGCACGTTTTCGTCCGCGTCGACGATCTCGATGACCGCGTCGTACTTCGTGTCCGAAGTCTGGAAACGGATCGAATACCCGTCGCCGAGCCGGACGTCCTTCACGGCGTAATACGCGTGGTCGTCGTCGATGACCCGGATGATATACGTTTCGGCGCCGTCCGTTTCGTCGATCCCGACCTCGCGCTGCTCGCCCACGCCCAGCTTTCCGATGGTCGCCGTGCCCCACAGGGAGCTTTTCACGTTCTCCTCGGTCTGCGGCAATATCCAGACGTCCGCCGTCTCCACCGCGTTCAGGAATGTCACGCGCATCGTTTCGCCCTGCATGTATTCCATGCTGTTGTTCGATTCCACGTGCAGCGTCACGTCGTGCGCCGGCATCACGAAGGTCAGCACGTAGCCGCGGTCATCGTCGTAATCCTGCGTCATCGACACGTCGGCGTCGATGTAAAAATGATAGTCCGTGTCCGTGGCGATCATGCCGTAGTATACGCTCACCCGGTCGCCCGCGGCATACGCGGTCTTTTTGCTCTCAAACCCGCTGCCGTCGAATTGCAGCTTGTATTTCTGTCTGCCGCACCCGAAGAGCGTCAGCATCAGAATCACCCCCAGTAAGCATGTCAAAACCCGTGTCGTCCGTTTCATGCGACCCTCTCCCGTAAAGCGTCCGTTATTGCCCGACTTTTCTGACGTAGATCCTCGACTGCCGGCCTTCAAAATCCGTGGCAAACGTCTTGAACGTGCATCCGTATTTTTCATACAGACCGACGTGACCGGTGGAGACGTACAGCTCGGAAACGTGCGCCTGCCTTGCCAGACGGTCCGCTTCCTCAAACAGCAGTCCCGCGCAGCGTTTGCCGCGGTACGAAGGGAACGTGTAGACGAACCCGACCCACGGGGTCAGATCGGTCTGCGGGATATCGTCCTTTTTCGCGTACGTGCAAAAGGAGATAAGTGCGTCGCCGTCGGTCAGCAGCAGCACCTTGGAGCCCTCGCCGGCGAAGTCGAAGAAGACGCCGTCCTTCAGCAGCCTGTAGAGATATTCGCCCGCGTCCCAGTCGCTTTTTCCGATCTCCCCGAGCCAGTAGTCGCGGCGGTCGCTTTCAAAGTAGTCAATGACGTTCACTCGTGTTCTCCGTTTCGTTTTTTCGTGGAAGAATTCCAGTACTATCCTATCACAAAAGTCGCCGGAACGCAATCTTTTTCGCCGGCGTCCGAACGACCCTCGGGGTGTTGCGATTCTCGCGCAGATATGCTATAATCGACACGGGCGCGTGTCTTTGCAAAGTCCGTTGAAAGCGGACTGCCGCGCCGAAAAGAGCAGCGCAGAAAGGTGTATTGGCATGAAGGACTTTTTCAAACGGATCGCGTCATTTTTCTCGTCGCTGTTGCTGCTGCTGGGCATGGTGCCTGCGGGCGTCGGGATCAGCGCCTCGCGCCGGTTCCCGATCATAGATCTGCACGGTGCGGACGTCACGAACGGGTATACCGTCAGCATCCCGTCGTCCTCCGGCTCGGTACGCTTCAACCGCATCTCTTTTTCATATGAAACGACCGCGCCGCTGCGCGCCGTATTCACGTACCGGCAGGGATTCGGCGTCTCGGAGGAGGAATTGCTGCTCAGCTCGAAAGCGCATAAGGCGTCCATGCTCCTGGACGGATATCTTCGCAGAAAAACCGCTTCCCGCCTGATCTGCGTCCGCTTTGAACCGATCGTTGCGAACACGCCCTGCACGCTGAGCGTGTCCGGCTTTACCTGTGACGTACAGAACGTGCCCCGGGGCGACGTGCTGTATATCGAAAACGAGCGGTATAAAGCCGGCGTGAAGCTGGACTGGGGCGGCGGACTGTGTTATTTCAGCGACAAGAAAGACGACCGGTATGACAATCTTCTCAACTGTCACGACACGGGTCGGCTCGTGCAGCAGTCCTACTACGGGCCCGGCCGGATCGACGGTTATCAGAACGGCGTCTATATGGATCACGTCTGGCCCTACAACCCCGTACAGGGCGGCGATCAGTACGGAAACAAGAGCAAGCTGGTCGCGCTGGAAACGACCGCGTCCGAAATCCGCGTGGTCTGCAGGCCGCTGGACTGGGCGCTTGCCAACGCGTTTACGCAGACGTATTACACGTGCGTCTACACGCTGACGGAAAGCGGCATGACGGTCCGGAATACCGCCGTGGACTTTTTGCAGACCGAGTGGCCCGCAAATAACAGTCAGGAGATCCCCGCGCTATACACGATCAGCGCACTGAACAATTTCTGGTTCTACGACGGCAGTGCGCCGTGGACGGACGCGCCCCTGCGTGCGGAGCGCGATCTCCCCTTCTGGGGGAATGCGCCCGGATTCGATCTGCAGGCAGGCAACAGCGAAACGTGGTGCGCATGGGCGGACGACGCCGACTACGGTCTGGGGATCTACACGCCGGCGGCCACGTGTCTGAAAGCGGGCAGATTCTGCTTTGACGGATCGACCGATCCCTTCGGGAATCCGACGAATTACGTCGCGCCGCTCGGTTTCTTCGCGCTGCGCTTTGACGAGCCGTTCACGTACAGTTTCTACCTGACGACGGGCAGCGTGCGCGAGATCCGTGAGACGTTTCGCGCTGCGGCTGCGGCCGGAGGGGAGTAAGCGCACGCGAGGAGCGCACATCCATCAGAACATACCTTCATGCAAAACAACCGGACGTCCGACACAGGACGTCCGGTTGAGCTTTTCTCACGGGATGATCACCGCACGCAAAAACGGGCGCTGTTCCGCCGGCGGCTCCGGCTCAGAACCAGAGAGAGCCGAGCAGGAGCCAGATGATATACTGCCACCATTTGACCTCGACGTTGACCTTGCACGTTGCGGCTTTGCTGCCGTCGGCGGAGACGGCCGTGATGGTCGCGCTCTTGCAGAAGATGCACAGACGCGTGAAGGTCACGTTTCCGTTCTCGTCCACGGTCAGCAGCTTCGGATTGGAGGACGTGTAGGTCACCGGCTCCTCTGCCGAAAGCTGCGTGGCGATCGCGCCGCGCTTGGCGTACGGTACGGTCACGGTGAGCGCACTGCCGCTCTGACCGTCGAAGGAGGACGTGATCATCAGCGCTTCGATCTCTGCCGTCTCGACTTCGCCGCAGCGGGAGCAGGCGCGTTTTTTCTCGCCCTTTTCGTACGGCGTGGCGGTGCGGATGATCTCCCATTCGCCGAAGGCATGGCCGAGCGCGTCCGTCTCGCCGTCGACGTAGGTGTCGCCGCAGCGCGAGCAGGTGTGCGTCGTATAGCCGTCCTCGGTGCAGGTCGGCGGTGTCACGACCGCATCGTATGCGTGGTCGAGCGCGGAAATATCATCGACCGTCTTGGTCTGCGTCTCAAACGCGGGTTTGCCGAACGCCGCCGTATAGGTCGTCTCGCCGTTCACGGTGCAGGTCGGTTCCTTGGACTTTGCGCCGGTCGCGTTCACCGTTTCGGT
>CADAGA010000177.1:0-5354 GCA_902787275.1 Oscillospiraceae bacterium
TGGGCAGCATGGGTCAATAAGAAACAGTCTTCGGTACACAATCTGATCATAATCAAGCTCGCCTGTCCGGATACCGATATTCCGGCAGGCGAGCATTTTTTATGCGCCGTTATCTTGCATGTTTACAAATATTACGATATAATGAATTCACAAAAAGAACATTTCGGGAGAGAAGACCATGCAACACGAAAAGAAGAACAGCACAAACAGACGACTGCAAAAGGCGACCGCGATTTGTCTTTTGTTCGCGATGCTGGTCACGCTCTGGACAGTGTCTGCATCGGCGGCGCAGCAGACGGACGGCTTTGTCGGAAAGACCGGCAGAACGGTCGAAAGCATGCTCCGTTCCATGACGACCGAGGAAAAAATCGCGCAGATGCTCATGATCGCGCCTCGGTATTATGACGGCGTCGGCGTCACGCAGCTCAATACGCAGCTTCAGGATCTGTTCGGCAGCTATACGTTCGGCGGCGTGATCCTGTTTGCGCAGAACTCGGTCAATACCGAGCAGATGCTCCGCCTGACGGACAGTCTGCAAAAAGCCAACGCAAAGCCGGACAAGCCGCAGCTGCTTGTCAGCATCGACCAGGAGGGCGGCGCTGTTTCGCGCCTCGCGACGGGGACGCAGATGACCGGCAATATGGCGCTGGGCGCGATCGGCGAACGGTCTGCGGCGCGCCGAACCGGCGAGATCATCGGCGAGGAGCTTGCCGCACTGGAGATCAACGTCGATTTTGCGCCGGTCATGGACGTCAACAACAACCCCGCAAATCCCGTCATCGGCACGCGTTCCTTCTCGGACGATCCCGCCGTCGTTTCCGCCTTGGGAACCGCCTTTATCAAAGGGCTGCACAAGGAACAGATCATGACGGCGCTCAAGCATTTTCCCGGCCACGGCGACACGGGGACCGACAGTCATACGGGACTGCCGCAGATCCAAAAAACCTATGCCGAGCTGCAGAAAAAAGAACTGATCCCCTTTGCCGCGGGGATCGCTGCCGGCGCGGAGATGATCATGACGGCGCACATCCAGTATCCGAAAATCGAAACCGCGACTTACGTTTCCAAATCCACGGGAGAAGAGATCTATCTTCCGGCGACGCTTTCCAAAACGATCATGACGGATATTCTCCGCCGTGATATGGGCTTTGACGGAGTCATCGTGACCGACGCGATGAACATGGACGCCATAGCAAAGCATTTTGATCCGGTGGATTCCGCGGCTCTGGCCATCAACGCAGGTGTGGATATCCTGCTCATGCCTGTCGCACCGTATTCGGACGCCGGCATTCAGGGGCTGAAGTACGGTATTGCCGCGATAACTGCGCTTGCGGACAGCGGCAAGATCTCCATGGACAATATCGATGCATCTGTTCGCCGCATTCTGACGCTGAAAAGCAAACACGGGTTGCTGAAGCCTTATGACACGGAAAACCTGGATGCGAGGATCGAAAAAGCCGTTGCGACCGTCGGTTCCAAAGCGCACCACGACGAGGAATTCGGGATCGCAAAGCGTGCCGTGACGCTGACGAAAAACGACGATGACCTGCTCCCGCTGCGTGAGAAGAATCAAAAGGTCCTGATTTTGACTGCATACGACAACGAGATGCTGTCCGCGGAATACGGCAAGAGCCTTGCCGAAAACAATTCTCTGTTCCCCGAGGGGACGCAGGTGACGGTCGGCTGCTACGGCAGCACGCCGGCAGAGACGATCGACGCGCAGATCCGCCAATCTGACGTGGTCGTAGCTATTTCCGAAATCACGAAGGCTGCACACCTCAATCCGAACGAGTCGGCAGGCGCAAAGGGCGCGCAGATCGACCGCATGATCGAGACGGCGCATCAAGCGGGCGCGAAGTTCGTTGTGCTCGGCGCGCGTCTGCCGTATGAAGCCGTTCGATTCCCGGATGCCGACGCGGTTCTGCAGTGCTGGTCGGACAAGGGGATGAGCGAGGACCCGCGTGAACTGGAACACGATGTTCCGCAGTACGGTCCCTGCATTCCGGCGGCGGTCTATATGATGTTTGCAAAGAACGAAAAGATCACGGGCAGACTGCCTGTCCGCGTTCCGCAGATCACGCAGGAATATACGCTCTCGGATGAGATTGCGCTCGAGAGAGGCTTTGGTCTTAAGTACAAGGACTTTTGCCCGCTCTGCGGAGAGACGCACGAGAATAATCTGCGGGATCGCATCCAGGGACTTTTCCACAAGATACTCTTTGTGATGCGCGTGGTGTCTGCTTTTCTGCATGACAGAGGGGTCGATCTTTTCGCGCAGATCCGCCGCGTCCTTCCGGTATAGTCATCCCGACAGGAATGCACATACCAGACGCACCCCTGTCGTTGCTTTATAAAAGATGGAGTGCTTCCGCACAGCAGAGCGCTTATTCTGATAGAATAGGCGTTCTGCTTTTTATGCGCGAACCGTTGATATAACGAATTGCTAAAACCGCATAGACACAATATGCCGCCAAAGGAGTGATCCGATGGCGGCTTTTCGTGTTTTTGTATGCAGTTGTTTTCAAAACGCACCCTGTCGTTTGCTTGTTGACTTGGAATAGCGAGTCTCAAACCAGTGTTTGCGCAAATGCAGCGCTTTCCCGGATATAGTCGTTCCCTTTTGTCCTTATAGAGACCTGTCCTGCGGAAGGTCTGCCCAGAAGCTTGTCCATTGCTTTGATTTTTGCCGTGTAATCATGCTTATCACCCATATGCGCCACCACATAGTACACTTCGGCCGGCATGACGCTGCTGTACTTTTTGATCAGAGCTCTTCCGATGGCACAGGGACCTTCGACCCATACAGGCATTCCTATGACCAGACGGTCATATTCTTTTAAGTTGATCTCACCCCGGATCGATACTTTGGATATAGTGTTCTTTACAGTCGCAAAGCAAGCTCCCGCATATCCCAGGAATCCGCTTCTGTCCTTGCCGTCCGTGTATTCGGCCACGTCAGCGCCGATGATCCCTGCAATGTTTTCCATGATCTCTTTCGTTGTATTCGTTCTTGTGTAGTACAAACACAGCGTTCTCATTCAAATCTCCTCCTTAAACCGGAATTTGTCGGGGTGCTGCAGCCGAACATAAACCGGCTTTTGCGCTTGACAAACCCTCTCCGTCACCGCACGACGGCGGCACGGTTCTTCGTTCGGCAGCTTTCCTTCGGGTGAAGTCTGTTGATCGGTCATTATTTCATTTCAACGAGTACCGCGTCTTCCGGTGAGAAATAGTCCTCCGTGCTGCTGCTGATCCCCGCGGCCATATACGCCTGTTCAAAAGAGATCTCCTCGATGTTGCTCAGGTACACAAAGGTCGAGTCCTTCGCCGCATTCGGCATCCTTCCGCTGATCTCCAGCCGGTATTGATAGACGACGTCATCGCACATCCACGTTCCGTCGTTCAGCTCATAATAGGTTCTCATATTGCCGTCGACAGCTTTTTTTGCGGCGTTTGTCGTTTCACTTGCTTCGGGACTGTTGCTGTTAATCTTATTCTGAAACTCGATCGTGTCGGTGATTTCTGCGTTCCCCTGCAGATCGGCATATACGGTAACGATCACGTATCCGACTTCCGGATCAGGAACAGCCGGTCGTGATTCGCAGATCATGCGGTAATTCATGCCGGCAACGACCTGCGTCGCAAGCAGAGCGACAGGCGTATATGCGGCGCCCGTAAGCGTTTCGCACGCTTTTTCAAGCGCCGTCTTTGCATTGTCCGTCATTTCGGGGGATTCGGGTTCAGCCCATCCGCCAACGACGTTGCCTTGCGCACTCTGTGCAGCCGCATCGCTTGAAACAATGTCGGTTACTTCCGCATTCCCTTCCAGGTCTTCGTAGATATATACGATCACATATGACGACTGCATCGCTTTGCATAATACGCAATGATTTGTGCCTGCTACGACTTGACTTGCAAGGTAAGCAACAGGCGTGTAGTCAACGTCAAACTCTGTGACCGCTTTGTCAAAAACCTTTTTGAAATCGTCGGTTATGACAGGCGAAGCAGCTCTTGACCAGCCGCCGACGAGCTCGCCGCCGCTTTCCGCGCGGCTTGCAGTTGCGTCATCGTTGTTTGGTTTGCCGCAGGATGCAAACGCCAGAATGCATGCCGCGATCAGGGACAGACAAAGAATGAAGGATATTGCTTTTTTCATTTCAGGCACCTCGCTTATCATTATTTCAACCCGGTTCCGATCAGCCGTCGTAACCGGTTCAAGACGTATGTTTTGCCTGACCGTTTGCGGTCTGCTTTTATACGGACGACGTGCGATGCATCTTCTCCGTCAGATCGCGATAGCTTTTGTCAAACTGCGCCTGCGTGATGGCGTGCTTTGAGAGAAACAGTTTCAGCGTCTCGACCTGACGGCGGTACAGCTCTTCGTTCGTGTGCTTCTCCTGCGGGAGAGGTTCTTTTTTATACATTACATATCACGCTTTCAAAGGAAGTGCGGCCTACGCGGTACATTGGCTGTTTATCGTACGTTCTTTTATCTGCAAGGATGCGCGTGCTGCTGCAGCATAAGCGTCTGGCGCGTGGACGCCAGACAGTCTGCTGCGCTGAGCGGCGTATATTGAACGGATGAACGGGACAATCCACGATCTCTTCGCGTTCGCGGTAGAGGAACAGACGTGGGTCGGTGTAATGAAAGCGCAGCATTCCCTTTTCACACCAGAACTGGAATTCCCAGTAGGTCGGCATGTCGTATCCGCACTGCGGCGCGGAATAGGATACGTCTCCCGTAAGCGCGGCCGATCCCATCTGCGCCATGAACTGTGCGCAGTCGTGAAAGTGCGGCGCAAACGCAGCGAAGGCATTCCACGTTTTGACGCAGTGGATCGCCGTGAGATCCTCTCCCGTTAAATACCGCACCAGGTCAATGCCGTGTATGGCAAGATCGTTGATCGTACCGCCGTGCTTTCCCGCCTCAAAATACCATGCGGGACGCGTATCCGCATTCAGCGGATGCTGACCGGAAAAGAATATGGAATGGATTTTGCCGAGCTGTCCGCTGCGCAGCAGCGCACGCGCCTTGTCCGCCTGCGGCAGATACCGCAGGTCCAGCATGCAGCACACGCGCAGACCTGTTTCGGCACAAAGCCGTTCGATCTCGTTCAGCTCATCGATCCGCGTACAGATCGGTTTATCGCATATCACGTGTTTTCCATGCCGCAGCGCCTGGATGATCCGGCTGCCGCGCACGCCGTAGTAATCGCCGACGGCAACGGCGTCCACACGCGCATCTGCCAGCAGCGATGCGTACGTCGGATAGCTGCAGACGATTTTATTCTCATGCGCAAGTGATGCGCGCACCGCGGCGTCCTCCTCAAAGCAGCCGACGATCTCGACGTTCG
>CADAGA010000177.1:5371-6385 GCA_902787275.1 Oscillospiraceae bacterium
CATTAAAACACCTCCACGCCGGAAACAAAGGCGCTCTGCACACAGATCTGATCGTCGAAAGCGATGACGTCTGCGTCATACCCTTCGGCGAGGATGCCGGTGTGCAGTCCGAGGATTTTTGCGGGAACGGCAGTGAGCATCTTCACCGTGTCCGAAAGGGAAACGCCGACTTCCTGTGTCAGCACGCGCACGAGCATGTCCGGCAGCGCGATACTGCCGGCGAAAGCGCTGCGGTCGGAAAGCATACATACGCCGTTTTCAATCACAAACGGCGTTTGCGCCATCATGCCGTGCGTCACGTCGGTGCCGGCCGGTGCCAGGCTGTCCGTCACGAGCGCGACGTGATCCGTGCCTTTGATCTTCAAAACGAGCCGGATCAGTTCCGGCGGCAGATGCTTGCCGTCCGCGATGATCTCCACGTACACGTCGTCGCGCAGAAACGCCGTTTCGATCACGCCGGGGCGGCGGAAGCCGTGGTCGCGGGTCACGGTGGACGTGCAGGAATACAAATGCGTGATGAGTCTGCATCCGTTTTCCAGCGCAGGCAGCATCTGCGCATACGTTGCGTCCGTGTGGCCGGCGGAGGGAACAATGCCGTTCCGGCGCAAAAACGCGCAGAACGTACCGTTTGGGTCGCGTTCGGGCGCATATGTCCATCGGATGATGGCGTCACCGCATTCCCGCACCAAAGCTGTGTAGTCTGCGGGAACGGGATCGGTGAGTATGGCTGCGTTCTGCGCACCGCACTGCGCGGGGGAGAGATAAGGTCCCTCCAGATGCGCGCCGGGAATATGCGCCTGCAGATCCGGTGCGTGCATCGCGGATCGGATCGAGCGCACGGCGGCAGCCATTTCGGAAAACGGCGCGGCGGAAACGGTGGGGCACACGGACGTTGCGCCGTGACGCAGCAGGAAGCTGCAGCCGCCGACAACGTCCTCGGCCGTGCCGGAAAAATCAAATCCGTTTGCGCCGTGCGTGTGCATGTCGATAAAGCCGGCGGACACGTACAGCCCC
>CADAGA010000178.1 GCA_902787275.1 Oscillospiraceae bacterium
TAACAGGCGGTGGAGCAATACCTCTGCGTATTTCTCGTGAATACGAAACGGGTGGTTCCTTGTTTCGGCTGCAGAAGGATTTGACGGTTCCTGGCGGTATGCCGACGGTATCTGCAATAGCCGTAACAGTGAGTCCTTTTGCCCTGAGTGTTAGGATTTGGTGTTTCTGTTGGTCTGTCATGTTAAAAACCCCTTTCACTATTAAGGCCATGAAAACACCGTTTGTTGAACGTTTTTTTGAAAAAATTGCAGATTATTTTCAGAGACAGAACGAGCCCAGTACAAAGGATCGCTGTGTAACGAACAATTGTACCGGGCTGCAAATAATTAAATAAACGTACACGATTGATGTATTACCGAATTAGATCTGCTTATTTTTCAAGTATTCAAACTGTACTCGATTGGACTCTAACGGATACAATCAGATACAATCGGACACATTCAGACACAATCGGACTTTTCAGCAAAAAGGTTGCAGGGTATTAAAATGGTTACTCCTTGCCAAAAGCCTATGAAGCACAAGATGTTTCGTAGGCTTTCTTTTTTGCCTTCAGTCTCTCTCCACGACGACGAAACCCCGCCAAGACGACGTGGTGACGACGAATTATTATCGAACGAATCGGCCATGGCGGGCAAGCAGATATGCAAATATCCCGTCCTCGAACGTGAGAACAGGGTATAAAACTATGTTTCACCGACTTCCTGACAAAAGAAACGGAGCGGGGCTTTGCGCCTCGCTCCGTTTGTATGCTGTTATTTAAAACCAGAAGCTGCCGAAGAGGAGCCAGATGATATACTGCCACCATGCGTGCTTGACGTTCACCACGCACGAGGCGACCTTTTCGCCGTTTGCGCTGTACGCCGTGATCGTCGCCGTCCTGCAGAACAGGCACAGCTTTTCCAGTCGGATCGTTCCGTTTTCGTCCACGCTGACGACGTCCGGCTTGGAGGACTCGTAGAGCACGCCTTCCTCGGATGCGCTCAGCGTCGCGGCGATGGCGCCGCGCTTGGCGTACGGCACCTTGATCGCGATGCGGCCGCCCGTCTGCGTCGGGTCGACGTCGGCGGTCAGCGTCAGCGGCGCCTCTTTCCAGAGCGCCTTGACGGTCAGATCGGACTTGACCTCCACTTCGTCGCCGGGGTTGCCCGCGTCCCACGTGTCGAATTCCTTGCCGTTCGGCGCTTTGAAACCGCATTCCGGCAGCGTGATCTTGCTGCCCCACGCGGTGGTCACGGACTCCATCTCGCCCTTGCCGCCGTTCGGATCGAAGTCCACGGTCTGCATAATGACCTCGTAGACCGCATCGATGCGCACACCGCCGGCTTTGAGCACGTAATCCGGCCATGCGCCGGTGTGACCGGGCTTATCGGGTACGGCAGGTTCGGTGATGCTCTCGGTGTCGATGGTGTACGGCACGCGTTTGGTCAGGACGCCGTCGGCGTAGAACTGCGCGTAATGGATCGCGCGGTGCTCGGCAAGGTCGGCGTCGAGCTGCGTGAAGTTTGCGGCAGCATCCACGGCGTCCTTGTTCTGCTGGAGCGTCTTTGTCATATCGTACGTCACGTTTTCGATCGCGTCGATCGCGTCATCGATGAGCTGTTTGCACGCGTCGCTGTCACCGGGCAGGCGCTTGTCCTCGGCGGCCTGCATCTGCGCTTCTTTGTACGCGTTAAACGCCTCTTGGCGCGCGGTGTTCATCGAGCCGGGGATCTCGAGGGGATAGGTGTCGGTGAAGGTCTGGCTGCCGAGCGTCACGATCGCGGTATACGGTATGTAGGAGTTGGATTCGACGGTCGCTTCCACACGTTCGCCCGGCGTGCTCTGCACGCTGCCGGACGCCGTGCCGTCGTCGCAGAGCGTACAGGTCGTGCTGTATTTCGGATTGTTGATATCCGTCCAATCCCAGGTCGGTTCGTTCCAGACGTGCGCACAGGAGGCCGTCACGTCGATCGGTTCGCTCGCATAGTCGGTCTTTTTGTCGCCGTTCAGCTGCTCGTTGAACACGTAGAGCGTGTCGCCCTCAAGGAGCTTGCCGGCGACGTTGACTGTGATCGTGTTTTCGCCCGTTTCGGCTTCACAGAGCGCACCGTAATAGGTGACGACGCCTTCGGCATTCACGATCATCGCGGAGATCATCTCGTTCGTGCCGGTCGTCGCGCCGCTGTAAGTGATCGTCCGCACGTCGCCGCCGGAAACGACCGACGCCGTGAAGCTGCTGCGGCTGTCGTCGAGCACCGTCAGCTTCCATTCAGAGCCGGTGTATTTGCCGACCGGCTTCAGCGCGCCGCTGCCCTGCTTGCCGCCCACGGCTGCGGACGTCAGGAGGACTTTGCTCAGATCGACGTTCAGCGCGGGGCGGACGGCAACGCTTTGGGTATCCACAACGATGCCCCACGTTCTTAAATTGCCCTGGCTGAGAACGAGCGCCGCTCTGGAACTGATGTCGCCGGGAGAACGCAGCCACCAAAAGTCGGCTTCGCCGACGCCGTTCATGCCGTTTTTGCCGAGCTTTCCGCCGGAAGCCACGTATGCCGTGTTCGTCGACCGACGGGCGGTGTCTTCTTCGGTGACGCTGTTTGAGAAGCCGTATGCCGTGTTTCGTGTCTCGGCGATCGAGAGCAGGAACACCTTGTCCTGCGTATCGTTTCCGCATGCAACGGTCGGATGATCCGGGTTCGTGTTTGTCGCGTTCGCTACGTCGGTCACCGCGACCGCGGCATACTCCGCCGCAGTAAACGCGTCGTCTTTGAAGCCGCCGCTCGACCCCAGACCGTTGAGCCACTTGCGCATATCGCAGGTTTCCCACGTCACTTCCGGTTTCATCTCGTTATACTCGACCACGTCGAGATTCTGATCGGACAGCAGAAACAGCCTGCCGTCCGCGTTCGAGAGCACGCGCCACTTGACGGGCTCTTTGCTGTCCGCGTCGCTCTGCGCGTAGTTGCCGAACCAGACGCTGCTTTGCTGCGCGCCGGCGAGACTCTCCGCGCCTCCGCCCGCCGTGAACCGGATCGCCTTTTCCGTGTTCACGTCGATCAGCGCGCTCGAATAGTCCGTCTTTTTATTGCCGTTCAACTGTTCATTGAACACGTAGAGCGTGTCGCCGTCGCAGAGTTTCCCGGAGACGTCGACCGTGACCGTGTTTTCGCCCGTTTCGGCTTCGCAGAGCGTGCCGTAGTACGTCGCAGCGCCGTTGCCGTCTACGATCATCGCGGAGATCATTTCATGCTCACCGGTTGTCGCGCCGCTGTAGGTGATCGTGCAGACGTCGTTTTCATTGACGCAGGACGCCGTAAAACCGCGGCGGCTGTCATCCAGCACGGTCAGCTTCCATTCGGAGCCGGTATAGCCGGAGATCTCTGCCAACGCACCGTCGTGCTTTCCGTCCTCGGCAGCGGAGGCAAAAAGGACTCTGTTCAGGTCGATATTCACCGCGGGACGCACGACGACAGCGTTGTAATCGACGTCCCAGCCGCGTGTTAATACGTAGCCGTTTCCGTAGACGGACGCCGCTTTGAAATCATAATAGCCGGGATTGCGCAGCCACCACATATCGGAATCGTTTTCTACACTCGTTTGATCGCTGCCGATCTGTCCGCCGCTTGCCGTATATGCCGTGTTGGTCGAGATGCGGGCGGTATCAAAGTCATTGAGAACGTTCATAAAACCGTATGACGTGTTCTGCACGTCGCCGACCGACAGAAGGAACACTTTGTCACGCGTATCGTTGCCGCTTTCAACGTCCGGATAATCCGCGTTTGAATTCTCCGCGTTCTGCACGTCCGTCACGGCGATCGCGGCATACTCCGCATCGCTGAACGCACCGTCCTTGAAGCTGTCCGTACTGTAATCGTTCAGGCCGTTTAACCACTGGCGGATCGCACTGTTTTCCCAGGAAACGGAGATCCGTTCCTTGTGATACGTGAAAGCGTCCAGGTTTTGATCGGACAGCAGAAACAGACTGCCGTCCGCGTTCGAGAGCACGCGCCATTGGATCGGATCGACGTTGAAACCGTTCTCACCGTCGCTCGACTGTTTGTAATTGCCGAACCAGACAGCGCTTGTCTGCGCACCGGTGATAAACTCTGCCGCGCCGTTCGTCACGATCCGGACGGCTTTGCCCGCGTCTGCTGCCGATGCCGCCGGCACAAATCCCGTGCCGCCAACCGCAATCGTGCCCAGCGTCATCAGCATCGCAAGGGATACAGACAGGAGTTTTTTTGCGATATGCATTTAAACAGCCTCCTATATATAATTTATTTAGTCTAAAAGTATTTATCCGCGCCGGGCAAGTAGTTTTGCCTGAAACGGGGAGTATGCTGTTCGGTCAGCAGCCGCATTCTTTGCCGCGAAAATTCGCGTGTCAACGTCTTTCTGACGAAAGCAGCGGAGCGGGGGGGCGCCTCGCTCCGCCTGTATGCTGTTATTTAAAACCAGAAGCTGCCGAAAAGGACCCAGAGAATGTACTGCCACCATGCGTGTCTGACGTTCACCACGCACGAGGCGACCTTTTCGCCGCTTGCGCTGTACGCGGTGATCGTGGCCGTCTTGCAGAACAGGCACAG
>CADAGA010000179.1 GCA_902787275.1 Oscillospiraceae bacterium
AGCCGAGGCCGTAGCGGCCGCCGATGACGGGGATCTGACGGCCTTCCGCGGCGAGCGCGGCGACCACGTCGAGATACAGCGGCTCGCCGAGGGAACCGGGTTCCTTCGTTCTGTCGAGCACGGCGATCTTCTTGACGGTGGCGGGGATCGCAGCGGCGAGCTTCTTCGCGCTGAACGGTCTGTACAGGCGGACCTTGACAAGGCCGACTTTTTCGCCCTTGGCGGTCAGGTAGTCGATGACTTCCTCGGCCACGTCGCAGATGGAGCCCATCGCCACGATCACGCGGTCGGCGTCGGGGGCGCCGTAGTAGTTGAACAGCTGATAGTCGGTGCCCAGCTTTTCGTTGACCTTGCCCATGTACTTCTCGACGATCTCCGGGATCGCGTCGTAGTACTTGTTGCAGGCCTCGCGGTGCTGGAAGAAGATGTCGCCGTTTTCATGCGAGCCGCGCATCACGGGGCGCTCGGGGTTGAGTGCGCGCTTGCGGAACGCGGTCACGGCGTCCATATCGCACATTTCCTTGAGATCGTCGTAGTCCCAGACTTCGATCTTCTGGATCTCGTGGGAGGTGCGGAAACCGTCGAAGAAGTTGATGAACGGCACGCGGCCTTCGATCGCGGCCAGATGTGCCACGGCGCCCAGATCCATGACTTCCTGCGGATTCGTCTCGGCCAGCATCGCAAAGCCGGTCTGACGGCAGGCGTACACGTCGGAGTGGTCGCCGAAAATGTTCAGCGCGTGCGAAGCGACGCAGCGTGCGGAAACGTGGAACACGCCGGGGAGCAGCTCGCCCGCGATCTTGTACATGTTGGGGATCATCAGCAGAAGACCCTGCGAAGCGGTGTAGGTGGTGGTCAGCGCGCCGGCTGCGAGAGAGCCGTGCACGGTGCCTGCCGCGCCTGCTTCGGACTGCATCTCGGCGACCTTGACGGTCGTGCCGAAGATGTTCTTCATGCCCTGCGCGGACCACTGGTCCACATAGTCCGCCATCGGGCTGGAGGGCGTGATGGGATAGATGCCGGCTACTTCGGTAAACGCGTAGGAGACGTATGCCGCCGCGTTGTTACCGTCCATAGTCTTTTTCTTTCTTGCCATTGACGTTTCATCCTTTCTCGTTCGAGTGTATATTCAGTTTGCGATTGCACAAATCGAACCAAATGACATTTTAACATGTTCTGTGTATAAAGTAAATAGGAATCGTGCGGAATTTTTGCCGAATTTTGCACCGGAAAGCGGGATATTTTTGTATTGAAAGATAAAACCCCGCCGCGCCGCATAGATTTGAAGCGGGAGGGAGGGGACGGATACGTTCACGGTCGTGGTCAAAGCAAACAAAAACAGAGGAATACTCCGGCGCGGACGGCCGGAGCTTGTGCGTGTGCCGGTCCCGGGCGGCTCGTTCTTTTACGTGCTGCGTGTGCCGCGATTCACCGATCCGGCGCAGGCGTTTTCTCTGGCGGCGCGGTGCGCGCCGGAGGTGCTGACGGCGCTGCCGATCCCGCCAAACGCCGCCGCCCGCCCTTTCGTGCCGCGCACATTCCCGATCTGCCGCGCGTTTGCGGCGCTGTGCGCCGTTCTGCAGCTGACGCGGCTGCCGCCGCAGGCACTGTCCGTCGGCGTGCTCGACCCGGACGGCGTGCTGCGCGGCCGGATGCAGGCGCTGCTGCCGCTCGCTGCGGACGTGCGCGTCGTCACGAACGACCCGCGGCGGTTTGAGGCGGACGTTCTGTCTGCCCGGCGTCAGTTCGGCGCGCTTCTGACCGTGGGGGAGGACGCGGCGCTGCTCGGGCGCTGCGATGCGGTCGTCTGTCCCGCGCCGGAAGCGGCGATCCGGAACGTGCCGGTCGTTCTTTCATGCGTGCCGGCGGACGGTGCGTTCTCCCTTGCGAGCGTGCAGTTGCCGCAGGCTTACGCGCGCCTTTGTCCGGACGGCACGCAGGGCGATCTGTTCGCCGCGGCGCTCTTTGAAAAGTGCGGCGTGCGTGCGCCGGAGCTGCTTGCGTGTACGGGCATTCTGCGCGGCGGGGAACGGCTGGACGTCCGTCGGGCGGCACTGTGCTGGCGCGCGCGGACGGAAAGGCAGCGCAAGAAATTATCTTGACATTTGAAGCGCGTTTTAGTATAATATGCAAACGAGCTGTTTTATCAGCGCCCGGACGATCGTGCGGGCAAATGAGAAAGGAAGAATGCATTATGGCAAACGAAATGACACATGAGGGATATCGCATCCTGCGGGAAGAGCTCGATCAGCTCAAGACCACCGGTCGCGACGAGATCGCAGCCCGCATCAAAGAAGCGCGTTCCTTTGGTGATCTTTCGGAAAACGCGGAATACGATGAGGCCATGAACGCGCAGGCGATCATGGAGGCACGCATCGCCAAGCTCGAGGCAGAGCTCAAGGACGCGGTCGTTCTGGATGAAAACGAGATCTCCACCGAGATCGTCAAGACCGGTCTGCGCGTGAAGCTGTACGACGTGGACATGGAGGAGGAAGTGGAATACAAGATCCTCGGCAAGTCCCAGTCCGATCCGGACAACGGGATCATCTCCGACCAGTCTCCCGTCGGCAGAGCGCTTATCGGCAAGGCACTGGGCGAAACGGTCAGCGTGGAAACGCCGAGCGGCGCTGTGTTCGAGTATAAGATTCTTTCTATTTCCAAGTAAACGATCCGCTTTCGGATCCGGTATAACGAGGTGAAAAACGATGCAGGACGAGATCATGCAGGCTGAGAGCAGAGAGCCGCGCAACGAACAGCGCGACGTGCGTCTGCAGAAGCTGGAGGCCATGCGTGCGGCGGGGCAGGACCCGTTCAAGATCACGCTGGCCGATCAGTCGCAGCACTGCGCCGAGATCGCGGAAAACTTTGAGCAGTTTGAGAACAAGGACGTGTCCGTCTGCGGCAGAATGATGTCCAAGCGCCGCAAGGGCAAGGTCAGCTTCATCGACATCCGCGACCGTTCCGGCCGCATCCAGGTTTACGTGCGCTTTGACGAAGTGGGCGAGGAGGTCTACGAGTCCTTCAAAAAATGGGACGTCGGCGACATCATCGAGGTCAAGGGGTTCGTGTTCAAGACGAACATGGGCGAGACGTCCGTCCACGCGCGCGAGCTGCGGCTGCTGACGAAATCGCTCCTGCCGCTGCCGGAGAAATATCACGGTCTGCGCGATACCGACGTGCGCTACCGCCGCCGCTATCTCGATCTCATCATGAATCCCGAGGTCACGGATACGTTCATCAAGCGTTCCGCGATCCTGCGTGAGATCCGCAACCACCTCGACGCGCAGGGCTTCATCGAGGTCGAAACGCCCGTGCTCGTGCACAACGCGGGCGGCGCCGCGGCGCGTCCGTTCGTGACGCACCACAACGCGCTGGGCGAGGATCTGCATCTGCGCATCTCTCTCGAGCTGTATCTCAAGCGTCTGATCGTCGGCGGTCTGGAGCGCGTGTACGAGATCGGCCGCGTGTTCCGCAACGAGGGCGTCGACGTGCGCCACAACCCGGAATTCACGCTTCTTGAGCTGTATCAGGCATACACCGACTTCCACGGCATGATGGATCTGGTCGAGGATCTGTACCGCACCGTCGCGCAGAAGATCTGCGGCACGCTCCACCTCGTCTACGACGGCAAGGAGATCGATCTGGAAAAGCCGTTCGCGCGTCTGACGATGACCGACGCGGTCAAGCAGTACGCCGGCGTGGACTTTTCCGCCATCACGTTCGACGAGGCCAAGGCGCTCGCCAAGGAGCGCGGCATCGAGTTCGAGGCGCGCCACAAAAAGGGCGACCTTCTGAACCTGTTCTTTGAAGAATACGTCGAGGACAAGCTCGTGCAGCCGACGTTCATTACCGAGCATCCCGTCGACATTTCTCCGCTTGCCAAGCGCAAGCCCGACGATC
This sequence comes from Oscillospiraceae bacterium, assembly GCA_902787275.1. Lineage (GTDB taxonomy): Bacteria > Bacillota > Clostridia > Oscillospirales > Acutalibacteraceae > UBA1425. Next base: position 3,901 of record CADAGA010000179.1, read on the forward strand.
CCGAATACACCGAGCGCTTCGAGCTGTATATGAACTGTGCCGAGATGGCCAACGCGTTCTCCGAGCTGAACGACCCGATCGACCAGCGCGGCCGCTTCGAGGCGCAGGAGGAGCTCATCAAGGCCGGCGACGACGAGGCGAACCACACGGACGAGGATTTCCTCATGGCGCTCGAATACGGCATGCCCCCGACGGGCGGCATCGGCATCGGCATCGACCGCATGGTCATGCTGCTGACCGACAGCTATTCCATCCGCGACGTGCTGCTGTTCCCGACCATGAAGTCCGTCAAGACCGGCAGCGAGGAGCAGGCGCAGGCCGCTGCGGAAGAGACCGCGGCTCCCGCCATCGAGGGCGCGCCGCTCATTTCCGCGGACAAGCCCGACTTTTCCGCCGTGAAGATCGAGCCGCTCTTTGCGGATTTCGTCGACTTCGATACCTTCTCCAAGAGCGATTTCCGCGCGGTCAAGGTGCTCGCGTGCGAAGCGGTGCCGAAGTCGAAAAAGCTGCTGCGCTTCACGCTCGACGACGGCACGGGAACGGAGCGCACCATCCTGTCCGGCATCCATGCGTTCTACGAACCGGAACAGCTCGTCGGCAAGACGTGCGTT
>CADAGA010000180.1 GCA_902787275.1 Oscillospiraceae bacterium
GGTCAGAAAGGGCATGTTCGGCGAGATCGTCCATCTGGAGGGCGGCTACCGCCACGATCTGCGCAGCGAGATCACGCTCGGGCGCGAGAACCGGCACGGCCGTTTGTTCAACTTCATGCACCGCAACGGCGAACTGTATCCGACGCACCAGCTCGGCCCGATCTGCAAGCTGATCGGCATCAACCGCCGCAACCGCATGCTTTCGCTCTCCTCCATCACCAGCAAATCCCGCGGTCTGAACGTCTGGCTGCGCGACAATAAAGGACCCGACTACGACATCACGGAGTATCCGTTCAACGAGGGCGACGTGACGACGACGATGATCAAATGCGCCAACGGCGAAACGATCACGCTGCACCACGACTGCTCTCTGCCGCGTCCGTATTCGCGCGATTACGTGATCGAGGGCACGCGCGGCATTTTCCAGGAGAACAGCCACGGCGGCGAGATCTTCCTCGACACGATGGGCGAGCCGGGCAGAGAGCCCGAATGGCACGAATTCCCGCCCGTCCGCGAGCAGAACGAGCACCCGCTCTGGAGCGAGTACACCAAGCAGGGCGTGCACGGCGGACACGGCGGCATGGACTTTTTGGTGATGTCCGCATTCGCCGAATCCGTGATCGAGGGTCACGAACCGCCGATCGACGTGTACGACACCGCGACGTGGATGGCGGTCACGTGCCTGTCCGAGCAGTCCGCCGCGATGGGCGGTCTGCCGGTGCCGATCCCGGATTTCACCAACGGAGCTTGGATCGACCGTGCGCCGTACCACAGGGGCATCTATTGCCTTGACGAGGTGTGCGAGGACTGCTTTGAGACGGAGGAACGCGCATGAGTTACTACATCGGCGTGGACGGCGGCGGAACCAAAACGTACTACGCGCTGTTCGACGAGCAGAAGAACATCGTCGCGGATTATAAAACGAGCGGCAGCAACCACGAAAACCTTGACGGTTCGTTCGACGAAGCCGTGGAGATCCTGTGGGACGGTCTGACCGGTCTGCTGCAAAGCGCGGGAAAGACGTTTGACGACGTGCGTTTCACGCTCATGGGACTCGCGGGCGTCGACCATCCGTTCCAGCATGACGCGCTCGCCGAGCGGCTCGAAGCGAAGGGACTGCGCGATTTTGCCATTTTCAACGACGGGTTCATCGTCGTGAAGGCCGGCAGCGTCTCGGGCGCCGCGATCGGTCTGAACAACGGTACGGGCACGTGCTGCAACGCGATCGACTCCACGGGCAGGATGTTCCAGGTTGCGGGTCTGGGCGAGTATTCCGGCGATATGGGCAACGGCCACTGGATCGCGACGATGGCATACAAGGCGATCTACGACGACGTGTATCTCGGCATCCGTCCGACGTCGCTGACCGGTTACTATTACCACGCATTCGGTCTGACGACGCGCGAGGACTTCCTTGCGGCGGTCAGCGCGTTCGAGACCGAGGACGCCGAGGATCACATCCGCACGCTGATCGACGCGTTCTTCGCCGGCGTCGAGGAAAACGACGAGGCCTGTCTGGAGATCCTCGAAATGATGGCGGAGCGCAGCGCGCGGCTGATCGTCGCGCACACGAACACGCTGCGGTTCGACGGCGACGAGATCGAGGTCGTGCTGTCCGGCTCCATTCTGACGAAGCTGCCGAGCGCACGGTATCTCGATAAGATCCGCGAAAAGGTCGCGCAGTATTCCGACCGCCGGTTCGTTTTCATTAAGCTTTCCGTGCCGCCTGTCATGGGCTGCATCAACTGGATACTGCAGGATTACGTTTAATCAGTTCTATAGATTAAGGAGGGAGACGCAACAGCGTCGCAAGGTATGAAAGAGATCACAGTAGCGGTGATCGGCTCCGGCAGCACCTACTGCCCCGAGCTGGTCGACGGTTTTTTGAAGGCACAGGATTCCCTGAAGCTCAAGAAAATCAGCTTCATGGACATCGACGACCGCAAACGTACGATCGTCGGCAATCTCTGCGACCGCATCCTCAAGCACGCGGGCATCGACTGTGAAGTGGTCATGACCGACGATCTGGACAAAGCGCTGCAGGGCGCGGATTTCGTCGTCACGCAGATCCGCGTCGGCAAGCTGCCCGCGCGGTATCTGGACGAGACGATCCCGCTCAAGTACGATCTGATCGGACAGGAGACGACGGGCATCGGCGGCTTTTTCAAGGCGCTGCGCACGATTCCGGTCATGAAGCACATCTGCGACCGGATCGAGGCGATCTGCCCGCAGGCGTGGCTGATCAACTTCACGAACCCGTCCGGCATCATCACGGAATTCGTGCTCAATCACACGAACGTCAAGTGCATCGGCCTGTGCAACGTGCCGATCGATATGATCGACGACACCAAGGAGATCAGCGGCGAGGACAGCGAGCTGACCTACGTGGGGCTGAACCACCTGAGTTGGATCACCTCGGTCAAAAAGGACGGCAAGGAGCTGCTGCCCGAAATGATCGCCAGCGGCTTCTCGCCCAAGGTCATGGCAAACATCCACGACGACGGATTCTCGCTGGAAACGCTTGCGGCGATCCACGCGATCCCGTCCTCGTATCTGCAGTATTACTACTGCCGCGCGGCGAAGCTCGACTATCTCAAGAGCGGCAATAAGAGCCGAGCCGAGGTCTGCATGGAGATCGAGGAGCAGCTGCTGGAGATGTACGCCGATGAGGGACTGTACGTCAAGCCCGCTCTGCTGGATAAACGCGGCGGCCACAAATACTCGCTCGTCGCGGTCTCGCTGATCGACGCCATCGCCAACGACAAGCAGAACGTGCAGGTCGTCAACGTCAAGTGCGGCGACGCCCTTTCGTTCATGGAGCCGGATGACGTCGTGGAGGTCGCGTGCGTGGTCGGCAAGGACGGCGCGAAGCCGATCAAGCTCGACAATATCGACAACCGTCACGTGATCGGTCTGATGCGGATCGTCAAGGAGTACGAGAAATACACCGTGCAGGCCGCCATCGAGGGTTCCGACACCGCCGCGCTCAACGCGCTGCTGGTGCATCCGCTGGTCGGCGACTGGGAAAAGGCGCAGCGCTGCTTCGAGGAAATGAAACAGGCGCACAAGGCGTACCTGCCGCAGTTTTTTAAGGATTAAAGAAAAGAACCGCACCTTTCGGGGTGCGGTTTCGCTTTTTCGGCAGCGATTCAGAGCGGTTATCGACTGCCGGTCAGGCGTCTTCTGAAATTTGATTCCGGAATTTTAATAAAAAATCACAATACTTCTTGAAACTTGCGCACACGGATGGTATAATAGAAGCGCTATACCATGGCAAAGTATGAAAAAGAGAGGAAGCAATGACAATGAAAAAAGTTTTAGCGCTTTGTATGGCGGCTCTGATGGTTCTTGCGTTCGCGGCATGCGGCGCCAAGGATGAGGAACCCGCTGCGACCGAACCTGCCGAGACGCAAGCCGTTGCGGAAACCGAAACCCTCCCGCCGGACGCGGAAGAGCTTGAGGAAGATGTGACGGAAGCCGCGCAGGAGACCACGGAAGCGGCAGAAGAAGCGACCGAAGCCGCTGCTGTCGAGGAGACCGAAGCAGCCGCTGAGGAAACGACCGAAGAAGCCAAGAAAACGCCCGAAACCAAGGAAGAGATCGTCGAGTTCTATAAGGCGGCGGCTGCTGCGTCGGATAAAGCCGGCGTGAACACGACCAACGTCATGAAGCTCGAGAGCCTGGACGGCGGCGGCGGCGCTGTCGGCGCGTTCGTCAATCTGCTGGAACCGATTGTCAAGAGCACCCTTGAAAGAAACTCTTCGAGCGACAACCACATCACCGGCGGTTATAAGAACCTGACGGCGGACGACGTGGCTTCCGCGACCGCGAAGGACGACGGCAAGTACACGACGATCACCATCAATCTCAAGGAACAGACCGACGGCATGAACGGCAAGTCCAAGGAAGGCCACGTCGGCCACGGTATCTCCGTCCTGGACGGCATGCAGCAGGCGATCGACCAGCTCAACGGTCTGGACGTTGACGCTTCCGGCGGCACGCTCGCGATCCGCTACAACAACGCCAAGATCCAGGTCAAGGTCGACAACGAGACCGGCAAGATCGTGTCCGGTACCTGGTCCTACAAAGCCAACGTCACGATCGACAACGTCAAGGGCAAGATCGGCATCATCGGCGTGACGCTCAAGGGCGCGAGTGCGGTCATCAGCCAGACGATCACTATGTGACCTGTTCATAATTGAAAGGAGATATGCTCAACATGAAAAAGCTTTTTGCACTTCTCGTTGTTGCTGCGATGGTCGTGTGCATGACCGCCTGCGGCGGCAAAACGACCGAGGAACCTGCTGATACGACGGCCGCCGAGGTCGTGACGGAAGCGACGGTCGAAGAGACCGAAGCTGTCACCGCCGAGGATGCCTCCGCTGTCGAGACGACCGAAGCAGAGACGACCGAGGCCACTGCGGAAGCGGAAACGGAAGCGACTGAAGCGGAAACGGAAGCTGCTGACGAGAACAAGACGCCCGAAACCGTGGAAG
>CADAGA010000181.1 GCA_902787275.1 Oscillospiraceae bacterium
CGTCGCAGTACACCAAGGACGAGGTGAGCGAAAACAGCCTGATCTTCGTCAGCGAAAAGCGCAATAAGGTCGTCGATTACAACAGCATTATGGGCTACAGCGAACAGGCGCAGATGTACGCCATGTACGGCCAGAGCGTCGCGCCCGATCAGTTCAACGGCGAACGTGAGATCACGAGCGCGCTGAATTTCGTCACGACGGACGTGCTGCCGAAGGTGTATGCGCTGACCGGACACGGCGAATACGCGCTCGCATCCGGCGTACAGACGGCTGTCGCTTCGGAGAATATCGAGCTTGCCGATCTGGATCTGACGCAGAGCAAGGACGTCCCGAAGGACTGCGCCTGCCTGCTGATCCTGGCGCCCGACGCCGATCTTGCGCCGCAGGAGCTTGACGCGATCGAGGCGTATTGGAACGCCGGCGGCAAGCTGATGCTGGCGACGCTGACCAAATCGCAGCTCAGCGGCGAGACGCCGAATTTTGACGCGCTGATCGCCGATCTCGGTCTGAAGGCCGGAGACGGTCTGGTGATCGAGGGCGATTCGTCGATGTACTATCCCTATCCGAACTATCTGCTGCCGCAGCTGCAGAGCCACGAGATCACCGATCCCATCATCGAGAGCAAGTACCACGTGTATTTCCCGAACGCGCGTGAGCTTTCCGCTGCCGGGCAGAAACGCAGCACGCTGGAGATCGTGCCGCTGCTGTCGGCGTCCGACGCGTCGTTTGCGCGCGCCGATATGTCCAACTCCTCCGGCAAGAAGTCCGCAGGCGACGTGGACGGCCCGTTCGACGTAGCATACGCCGTCACGGAGACCGTGGACGGACAGACCGCGAACGCGGCCGTGTTCGCGACGCCGCTCTTCCTGGACGAGGGCTTCATCGCGTATTCCGGCAACCTGAATCTGTTCCTGAACGCGCTGAAATGGATGTGCGATCTGGAGGAAAACATCAGCGTGGTCGAAACGAAGTCGCTGACGGATTATTCCACGCTCGAAGTGGATCACTCCATGTCGATCGTATGGGGGCTTCTGCTGACGCTCGCGATCCCGGCAGCCGTTCTGATCACGGGCATCGTGATCTACGTCAAGAGGAAGAAACGCTGATGGGCAAGGGAAAGAAACTGATCCTTCTGCTGCTCGTCACGGCGGTGCTCGTCGGCGGATACTTCGCCGCGAAGCACTTCCTCAAGGACGACGACGCGCAGGACGACGCAGCCGAGACCGTTCCGGTCGGCGCGATGCAGACCGACGACGTCGCCGGCATCCTGTACGTGTGCGGCGAGGATAAGATCGAGCTGGAAAAGGAAGGGGACACGTGGCGTCTGAAGGCGGACGGCGCGTTCCCCGTCAACCAGGCGTATGCCGACACGATGGCGGCGGACGCGGCGGATCTGCAGGCCGTGCGCCTCGTCAGCGAAAGCGCGGACGATTTCGCGCAGTACGGACTGGACGCGCCGGAGACGGCGTACGTGTTCACGCTGACGGACGGCTCGCAGGTGACGTACTATATCGGCAATTACAACAGCTTCGGCAGCACGTACTATATGAACGTTGCCGGAACGGAAAAGATCTATCTGATCTCCGGCGATCTGCTGGACGATTTCAGCCACGATCTGCGTGCGCTGGCCGACGTCGACGACATGCAGACGGTCTCGACGCAGGACGTGCGGGAAATGACGCTGACGCTCGACGGCAAGACGACGCACCTGTTCTACGCGCCGGACGGCCTTGACACCGTTTACAGCGATCTCTTTACGTGGTTCCTGGATGAAAAAACGCCTGCGGACGCGACCGCTGCGAACGATCTCGTCGGCAAAGCGGCGTCCTACGCTTCGCTCGGCTGCGAGAGCTACAAGGCGGACGAAGCCGCGCTTTCGTCGTTCGGTCTGGACGCGCCGGCGCTGACGGCGAAGTTCGTCTGTACCGTCTCCGAGGAGAAGGAGACCGGCGAAACGGACGACGACGGAAACGCGGTCACCGAGACCGTGACACGCGAGGAAACGGTCACGCTGCTCGTCGGAAATGCCTCGAAGGACGGCAGCCTCTACGCCAAGACGGACGCGTCGGACGTGGTGTACCTGATCGGCGCAGATTATCTGCAGGCGCTGCGCGATTTCGATACGCAGAGTCTGCGCAACAAGCGCGTGTGCGCGGTGAAATCGACGGACGTCGAATCCGCGGACGTGACGATCGGCGGGAAAACGTCGACCATCACGGTCACGCACACGGGCGATGTGCCCGCGTACGCCCTCGACGGCTCGAAGATCGACGCCGAGCAGTACGACGCGTTTTTTGCCGCGGTGCAGAGCATCAATGCGGAATCGTTTGCTGACAAGGACGCTTCCGCGCAGGACGCGACCATCGTCGTGACGTTCCACACGAGCCGACCCGGCTTTGAGACCGTGACGCTGCGTCTCGCACCGTACGACCGCAGCTTCTATATCGACGATCACGGCGCGCTCGTCAACAAGCGCGACGCGGAACAGATCGTCAAAACCTTTGAATCCATCGGGGAGAAATAATATGCGCATTGCCGCTGTGATCGCTGAATACAATCCGTTCCATAACGGCCACGCGTTCCATCTTCGGGAAACGCGAAAGGCCGGTTCGGACGCTGTTGTGGCGATCATGAGCGGCAATTTTGTGCAGCGCGGCGAACCGGCGGCGTTTTCCAAATGGGCGCGCGCCGAGGCCGCGGTGCGCTGCGGCGTCGATCTGGTCGTGGAGCTGCCCGTATTCTGGGCGGTCGGCCGCGCACAGCGGTTCGCACAGGGCGCGGTCAGTATCGCGAACCATCTCGGCTGCGTCGACGTGCTGTCCTTCGGAAGCGAATGCGGCGATGCTGCGCGCATCCTGCGCGCGGCGCAGATCGTCCGGACGACCGCCGTGCCGCGGGAGCTGCTCGACGGCGGCATGACCTTTGCGGCCGCGCGGGAAGAGGCTGTCCGCGCTGCGGACGCTTCGGCGGCAGAACTGCTGCGAATGCCGAACGATACGCTCGCGGTCGAATATGCGCTCGCTGCCGAACGGTGCGGCGCCGCGTTTTCGCTTTTTGCCGTGCCGCGCGCCTGCGCGCACGACGGCGAACCTGTCGGAGAGATCGCCGGTGCGTCGTACATCCGCCGCAGTCTTTCGGAGGAAAACACGCTTGCCTATTGCCCGCCTGCGGCAGCGGACGTGCTGCGCCGCGAGATCGCCGCGGGACGCGCGCCTGCCGACTTGCGCTTTGCGGAGCGCGCGCTTCTTTGTCGGCTTCGGCTCGCGTCCGCGCAGGAGATCGCTGCGCTTCCGGACGTTTCGGAGGGGCTCGAAAACCGCATCCTTGCCGCGGCGAAGCAGGCGGGTTCGATCGACTCGCTCTGCGACGCGGTCAAAACCAAACGGTACACGCACGCGCGCATCCGGCGCATTCTGCTCTCGTTCCTTCTGGGGATACGCGAATGCGACGTGCCGCAGGACGTGCCGTATCTGCGGGTGCTTGCGATCGGCGAACGCGGCGAGGACGTGCTGAATGCCGTCAAAAAACATGCCGACCTGCCGATGCTGACCCGGCGGACGGGCGTTTCCGCGCTCGGTGCGGACGCCGAGCGCACGTTCGCGCTCGAATGTGCCGCGGCGGAGGTGTACGCATCGCTGCAGCCGCATGTCGGCGCGGGCGGCTCGGAGCAAACGACGCCGATCTTTAAACTTTGAGCTGGTTTCGACCTATATTTAAAGAAAGCTTTTTGGAGAGGGACTTTTCATCCGAACAATGCCGGAAGAAAAGTCCCTTTTATTATTCTTTTCGTTCTTCGCTGAATGCGACGCCTCCCGTTCTATTTTGGACAGGGTGTGCATAGGTATGTTCTGAAATGAGGAAAGGAGCATTCTGTATGGAATTGAACGTCATGACAGCCGAGATCGGCATGGAGGAAACGCTGCTGGACACGGCCGTGGAAAACCCGTTTGATCTGGACGTCCATCTGCCGGAGTATTATCCGGATATTCAGCGCATCCTGAAATGCAGCGTCCGGGCAAACGTCCTGTCGGTCAGCGTCGGCGCGGACCGCGTCACGGCGGAGGGCAGCGGCGTGCTGCGGATGCTGTACGCCGCGGAGGACAACGAGGTGATCGCCTATGAGCAGACGTTCCCGATCAGCCGTTCCGCGCCGTTTCACAGCGAAGAGGCAAACCCCGCGGTCACGGCCTTTGCGCAGACGGATTTTGTCAACTGCCGCGCCACGGGACAGCGCCGCGCAGGCGTGCACGGCGTGGTGTCCGTGCGCTTTCGCGCGGTCGGTCTGCAAAGGACGCAGATCGTGACCGGAACGCAGGAGGATACGCTGCAAATGCGCACGAGGAACGTGCAGGCGTGGAGTCTGCAGTCGGTCGCGGAACGCGCGTTCGCCATGAGCGAGGTCGTCGAGGTCGGCGAGGAGAACCCGCCGGTCGGCCGCGTTCTGCGCAGCGACGCTTCGGTGCGGGTCG
>CADAGA010000182.1 GCA_902787275.1 Oscillospiraceae bacterium
ATCTGTCCGACGCGCGCCTGAACGCGGAGAAGAAACAGGAATACGGCACCTTCCACGGAACGCACCCCGAAACGCACGCGGATTACTATATTGACTATATCCTCACCGCCGGCAGCACACGCGTGCTGAACTACCGCACGGTGACCGTCGGCGTGAACGGCCGGTTCGTTTCCGATCATTTCCCGATCTATGCCGATCTTCGATTCGACAATTGACATTCCGACCGGATTTGTGCTAAACTTGACGTGATCTTTTTTAGAAAAACGGAGGAAGAACCATGAAAAAAGCATTCCGAAGAGTCCTGAGCGTTTTGCTGGCCGCAGCGCTGCTGTGCGGCGGCATGATGACGGCAGACGCTTCCTACGTTGATGACAGCGGCGCGTTCCGCCTGAGCTGCACCGTAAACGGCGACACGGCGACCGAGCGCGGCTTCTGCTGGTACACCAAAACGGACGTGCCGACGGCGATCCGCATTTTCGACGGACGCGCGGACGTGACCGATTCGCTCACGCTTGCGGACGTGACCGCCCAGCCGTGGGAAGGCAACTTCATGCACAAGGTCCTTGTCAAGGGTCTGACGGCCGGCAAGGAATACGGCTATACGATCGAGGGCGACAACGGCGTCGCCGTGACGGGCACGTTCCGCACGGACGACGGCGACGACAAGGTCAGCTTCATCGGCATCGCCGACGTGCAGGCAAGCAGCCTCGAAAACTTCCTCAAGGGCGCGCGCACGCTGAACGCCGGTCTCGAAATGAATCCGGACGCGGATTTCGTCGCCAATCTCGGCGATTTCACCAACGACAGCACCAACGAGGAATGGGACAACTACGCCGAGGCGTTCGACAGCCTCAACAACGCCGTGACGCTCGCGCCGATCTCCGGCAACCACGACGGTCTGGGCGTGTGGCACTGGTTCGAGAATATGTTCTGCCTCGACACGTCCGAAAGCGTGCAGAACCTCAACGGCGTCAACTATTCCTTCGACTACGGCAACGCGCACTTCGCCGTGCTCAACACGAACGACGCGCTGTCCGTCTCGCTCATGCAGCTGAAATGGCTCTATAACGATATGCGCTCCACGGACAAGGATTGGAAGATCGTGTTCATGCACAAATCGCCCTACACGCTCGGCAAGGACGGCAAGTGGCCGGACGCGCTGTATCTCAAAGAGACGCTCACGCGCGTGTGCGAGCTGACCGGCGTCGATCTCGTGATGTCGGGACACGACCACCAGTATCTGCGCACCAAGAGCCTCAAGAACAACCGCGTCGTCGAGGACGGCAAGGGCGTGACGTACGTGCTTTCCGGCACGGCGGGCAGCAAGCGCTATGAAGTGCGCGATTTCATGCTCGGTCACTTCCTGACGCTCGACAAGCTCGCCGCGCTGACGGTGCAGAAGGGCGGCGAAAACGATCTCGGCATACCGCATCAGTGCTATCTCGAGGACGGCACGCTCGATCACTATGATCCCAACCGCATCGGCGGCGTGTTCAACAACGTCACCATCGACGGCGGCACGCTGACGCTCAAGTCCTACGTTATCAAGGATCTGGAGGAAGGCGAGACCGAGGACGTCATCACCGAGATCGATTCGTTCACGCTGACGAAGGAAACCGGCAAAAACAAAGCCACGTACTCCGGCGAGAACAAGACGAGCGCTTTTGAATATGCGCTCGGCCTGCTTCCCTCGGGTCTTTGCCTTGCGATCTATACGTTCGGCAACTGGTTCCCGCGCTTTTTGTGCATGCTGCCGAAGCTGATCGTCACAGTCGTGACCAAAGATATCTTCTAAATCAAAAAATACGTTTCCTGCGGACGGCCTCGGCCGTCCGCTTTTTTGTCGGCAGAACCGGCCGAAAAGCCGTCAGACCGGGCTTTGAACGGCACAGAATCCGCAAATCCATGCGCATATCTATGGTTTCTTCCGATCCGGAAACAATATCTTGTGGTCAAAAAAAATATTTTTCCAATATCTTGACAAAAGCTTCGTCTGCTGATATAATAATCACTGTTGCGTGACGCACACATCTTGTGGCCGTTTTGGGCGCGGATAACAAGATATAGTGTGTCACCATTCTTCTGAAACCGAAAATTAGAGAAAGATGCGAGGGGTTGTTTTCATGTACACAGTCGTAAAGAGAGACGGCAGCACAGCCGAATTTGACATCGCCAAAATCTCTGCCGCACTGCGCAAGGCGTTCGACGCGCAGGGCAGAAACAGCCATCCGACCGTGATCGATCTGCTGGCGCTGAAGGTGACCGCGGACTTCGAGAGCAAGATCAAGGACGGCAAGATCGCCGTTGAAGACATTCAGGACAGCGCGGAATCCGTGCTCATCCAGGCGGGTTATGCGGACGTCGCCAAGGCGTACATCCTCTACCGCAAACAGCGCGAGAAGATCCGCAACATGAAATCCACCATCCTCGACTATAAAGAGCTCGTGGACAGCTACGTCAAAGTGACCGACTGGCGCGTGAAGGAAAACAGCACCGTGACGTATTCCGTCGGCGGTCTGATCCTGTCGAACAGCGGCGCGATCACCGCGAACTACTGGCTCTCCGAGATCTACGATGAAGAGATCGCCAACGCCCACCGCAGTGCGGACATCCATCTGCACGACCTGTCCATGCTGACGGGCTACTGCGCCGGCTGGTCCTTAAAGCAGCTCATCCAGGAGGGTCTGGGCGGCATCCCCGGCAAGATCACCTCCTCCCCTGCAAGCCATCTGGCAACGCTGTGCAATCAGATGGTCAACTTCCTCGGCATCATGCAGAACGAATGGGCGGGCGCGCAGGCGTTCTCCTCGTTCGATACCTATCTCGCCCCCTTCGTCAAGGTCGACGATCTGTCCTATGACCAGACCAAGAAGTGCATCGAGTCCTTCATCTTCGGCGTCAACACGCCGTCCCGCTGGGGCACGCAGTCGCCGTTCTCCAACATCACGCTGGACTGGGTCGTGCCCAACGACCTGGCCGAACTGAACGCCATCGTCGGCGGCAAGGAGATGGACTTCAAGTACAAGGACTGCCAGGCAGAGATGGACATGATCAACAAGGCGTTCATCGAGATCATGATCGAGGGCGACGCCAACGGCCGCGGCTTCCAGTACCCCATCCCGACCTATTCGATCACCAAGGACTTCGACTGGTCGGAAACCGAAAACAACCGCCTGCTGTTTGAAATGACCGCCAAATACGGCACGCCGTATTTCTCGAACTACATCAACTCCGACATGGAACCCAGCGACGTGCGCTCGATGTGCTGCAGACTGCGTCTCGACCTTCGCGAGCTGCGCAAAAAGTCCGGCGGCTACTTCGGCTCGGGCGAAAGCACCGGTTCCGTGGGCGTGGTCACGATCAACATGCCGCGTATCGCGTACCTTTCCGAGACGCCGGCAGAGTTCTATCACCGTCTCGATAAGCTGATGGACATCGCTGCGCGTTCCCTGAAGGTCAAGCGCACCGTCATCACCAAGCTCCTCGAAGAGGGTCTGTACCCCTACACCAAGCGTTACCTCGGCACGTTCAACAACCACTTCTCGACGATCGGACTCGTCGGCATGAACGAAGCGTGTCTCAACGCCAAGTGGCTGCGCAAGGATCTGACGACCATGGAAGCGCAGGAGTTCACGAAGGACGTGCTCAACCATATGCGCGAGCGCCTCTCCGACTACCAGGAAGAGTACGGCGATCTCTATAACCTCGAAGCGACGCCCGCCGAATCGACGGCATACCGTCTGGCGAAGCACGACGTCAACCGTTTCGGCGACATCATCACCGCCAACATGAACGGCACGCCGTACTACACCAACAGCTCCCACCTGCCCGTCGGCTACACCGAGGACGTGTTCTCGGCGCTGGATATCCAGGACGAGCTGCAGACGCTGTACACCTCCGGCACGGTGTTCCACATGTTCCTCGGCGAAAAGATGCCGACGTGGAAGTCCGCCGCCAACCTCGTGCGCAAGGTCGCCGAGAACTACAAGCTGCCGTACTACACCCTGTCCCCGACGTACTCCGTCTGCCGCAACCACGGCTACATCACGGGCGAAGTGTACACCTGCCCCGAGTGCGGCGAAGCGACCGAGGTCTACAGCCGCATCACCGGCTACTACCGTCCGGTGCAGAACTGGAACGAAGGCAAGTCGCAGGAGTTCAAGGACAGAAAGGTCTACGATATCGAGCATTCCGTGCTGCCGGAAAAGCGCCGCAGAATGCATGAGGTCGCCGCGGCTGCCGCACCCGAAACGGTCGCCGAACCCGAAGCGCGCGTGCTGCTGTTTGCTACCAAGACCTGCCCCAACTGCAAGGTCGCGGACGCGCTGCTGACGAAGGCCGGCATCCCGTTTGAGAAGATCATCGCCGACGAGAATCCCGACAAGGCAACGGCCTACGGCATCAAACAGGCGCCCACGCTGATCGTCGAGCAGGACGGCGACGCGGAAAAGATCGTC
>CADAGA010000183.1 GCA_902787275.1 Oscillospiraceae bacterium
AAAAATGCGCCAGTCATCCCGGTCGCCGACGGTACAGTCGAGCACCATCACGTCGAACCGGTGCCGCTGCATCTCCTCCCACGACGGCCGCAGGAACCATGCGCCGTCCAGCCCGTAGAAGACGGTCTTGCCGTCGGGCGTGCGGATGATATAGTGGCATGCCTGCCGCGTGCCGGCCTGCACCGTGTCGTGGTTGGCCGTGACGGCCGTGACCGCATAGCCGCCCAGATCGAACCGCACGAACGGAACGACGGGGACGAATTCGATGCCGGGATGCGCGCCGATCATCGTGCGGGCAAACCCGTCGCACGCGACGCGGATGCGCTGTTCCGCGGCAAGCTGCAGCAGTGCGGGCACGTCCAGATGATCCTCATGGTCGTGCGTGATCAATACGTCCGTGACGCCGGACAGCGTCTGCGTTTCGGCAAACGACCGGATCGCCGGCCCGCAGTCGAGAAGCAGCGTGCCGTTCAGCAGCGCTGCGGCGCTGCGGCGATAGAAGCCTTCCTTCTCCGGCTGCGGCCAGTCGGCAGCGCCCGTGCCGAGAAAGAGCAGCGAATTGTTTTCCTGTCCCATGTTTTTCTCTTTATTTCCTTTGATTGGCGGGATATACGTCCGCCACCTCGGTGATGGTGATGTAGGCGTTCGGGTCAAGCTCGTGCACGATATCCTTCATCTTGGCGATCTGGAAGCGGTTGACGACGAAATAGATCATCGTTTTCTCCGCGTAGGAATAGCCGCCCGTCGCACTGATGCGCGTCATGCCGCTCTCGTATGCCGCCGAGAGAGCCGCGCAGACTTCCTCCGGCTTGGTCGTGACGATGATCGCCGCCTTGGACCGGTCGAAGCCTTCAACGACGAAGTCCACCGTTTTCAGCGCGGCGGCGTACGCGATGATCGAATACAGCGCGACGACCCAGCTTCCCGTCACGATGCCGCAGACGACGTACAAAAGGACGTTGTAGATCATCATGAACGTGCCGACCGAAATGCCGATGCGCGGCGCAAAGATCGTGGCGAGCACCTCGACGCCGTCGATCGCGCCGCCGAACCGCAGCGCAAGACCGCTGCCGGCGCCGGCGATCAGACCGCCGAACAGCGCGCACAGCACAAGATCGGTCTGCGCGAGCGGGGAGGAGGAGCGCACGTCGATGGGCAGAACGGTTTCAATGACGTGCGAGCAGACGGCGAATACCGTCACGGCGTACACGGCGTAGACCGTGAAAACGACGCCCTGCCGCCGCAGACCGTACAGAAACATCGGGATATTCAGCACGACCAGAAAGAACGCCAGCGTCAGATACGGCGGCGTGAGCTGCGAGAGCAGCACGGACGTGCCGGCGATCCCGCTGTCATACAGATTTACCGGCATGAGGAACATCGTCACGCCGATCGCGCTGACGATGCCCGCGAGCGTGAGCATGCAGATGTTCTGCCAGCGAAGCTGCCGCAGAAATGAACACAGTTTTTTCATCGCAGGAGCCTCCCGAAAACGTAGTTTCTGTTCCTATTATAAGATGACAAATGCTGTTTATTGTTCTGATTTGGATTATTCAGAAAATTTTACATTGACAAAAACCGCGCCTGCGGGTAAGATGGAAGGGAAAGAAGGGATACTGTATGTTGGAAGCGCTCAAACGCGAAGTGTGGCAGGCGAATCTCCTGCTGCCGCAGCATCATCTGGTCACGTTTACGTGGGGCAACGTCAGCGCCGTGGATCGCGAACGGGGACTGGTCGTTATCAAGCCGGGTGGCGTCGCATATGACGCGATGCAGCCGGACGATATGGTCGTGGTCAATCTCGAGAGCGGCGCGGTCGTCGAGGGGCGGTACAAGCCCTCGAGCGACACGCCGACGCACCTCGTGCTGTACCGCGCGTTCCCGTCAGCCGGCGGGATCGTACACACCCATTCCCGCTGGGCGACCGTTTTCGCGCAGGCGCATCGGCCGATCCCGGCGCTCGGCACGACGCACGCGGACGATTTTTACGGCGAGATCCCCTGCACGCGCCCAATGACGGACGAAGAGATCGGCGGGGAATATGAGGCGCAGACGGGCGACGTGATCGTCGAGCGGTTCCGATCGCTCGACCCGCAGACCATGCGTGCCGTTCTCGTGGCGGGACACGGTCCGTTCACGTGGGGCAAAGACGCGCACGAAGCTGTACACAACGCCGTCGTGCTCGAGGAAGCGGCGTTCATGGCGTGGCACACGATGCAGCTCGGAAAGACGGAGCCGATCTCTCAGGCGCTGCTGGACAAGCATTTCCTGCGCAAGCACGGCGCGAACGCCTATTACGGACAAAAGTAAATCATGACGAACAAGAGCCGGCGTCCTTTCGGACGTCGGCTCTCCTGCGTCACAGACCTTCGTCAGCAGCCGCAGCCGTTGTTGTTGTTGCAGCCACAGCCGCAACCACAGCCACAGTCGGAGAATAACAGGATGATGACCAGCAGAAGGATCCAGTTATTATTGCATCCGCAACCCATTGTGTCGCCCTCCTTTCGTTGCTCTCACTTTCAGAATATGGCCGCGCGCGGAATCGGTGACAATTATTTGCTAAACCGCGGCATTTTGGGCAAACTGAAGGAAAAGGAGGTGCTGCGATGGCACAGCAGTCTTTCGGCGGGAAAACGCCCTATGAGGACAACAGCGCGGAGGTAGGGGAGGAACTGACGCCCGATCCCTTTTCCGACGATCCGCAGCCGGTCAAAGTGCGCCTGTCGCGTACGACGATGCGCACGACGCCCGGCAAGCGCGGCAAGCTGCATCGGGAAACGCCGCGAAACAACCGGCAATTTTAAAATAGTTTGAAAAAATGAGAAAAACAAAGGAAATAAAAGATAATGGCATAAAATTGATTGTCAAAGGTTAGAATTTGACCTTTTCTGACCTTTGACCTTTTGGTCAAAAAGTCGTATACTACGGTCAAAGGTCAAAGAAAGTCAAAGTCAAACGAAGGAAGATGAGCGTATGAGCCTGAGCAACAGTATCGCCCAGATGATCCTGAAGATGCTCGAGCAGGACGGGGCAACGGAGATCCAGCGCAACGAGTTTGCGCAGCTGATGGGATGCGTGCCCAGCCAGATCAACTACGTGCTGTCCTCGCGCTTCACGCCCGAGCAGGGCTACATCGTGGAGAGCAGGCGCGGCGGCGGCGGGTACATACGCATCCGCCGTGTCAATCTCGACCGGGGCGTGATGTTCATGCACGTGATCAACAGCGTCGGCGACGCGCTCGACGAGCAGACGTGCCGCGCGCACGTCACGAACCTGACGTACGGCAGATTCCTGGACGAAAAAACGGCAAAACTGATCCTGGCGGCCACGTCGGACGTTTGTCTGCGCGCGGTGCCGCAGGAACAAAAAGATACGGTACGGGCAAGCATTTTCAAACAGCTGCTGCTTGCTCTGAACTGAAAGGAGTGTTTGGTATGTTGTGTCAGAATTGCGGAAAGAGAGAAGCGACCACCCACATCAAGCGTGTGGTCAACGGAGAGACGTCGGAGAGCCATCTGTGCGCGGAGTGTGCCGCGTCGCTCGGATATTCGGACGTGTTCAGCGGCTTTGGCCTGAGCTTCGGCGATCTGCTGGGCGGTTTTTTAGGAGAAACGGCTGTCCCGCAGAGCCAGCTTGAAACAGGCAATCGCTGCCGCAAATGCGGCAGTTCATGGAACGATATCGTGCGCGCCGGCAAGGTCGGCTGCGCGGACTGCTACCGCACGTTCTACGACCGTCTGCAGCCGACGCTGCAGCGCATCCACGGGCGCATCCGTCACACGGGCAAGGCGTCCGGAAGCGCGGGGACGCACGCGCCGGTACAGGAAAAGACGCCGCAGGAGCTGCGTGAGGAAAAGATCGAAGCACTGCGGAAAAAGATGAACGACGCCGTCGCCGAACAGGACTTCGAGCAGGCGGCCAAGCTGCGCGACGAGATCCGCGCTTTGGAAAGCTGACGAGGGGGGATGGGCAAAATGAAGAAATGGTATATTGAAAAAGGTGATCAGGGCGACGTCGTGCTCAGCACGCGCATTCGCCTTGCGCGAAACTTAGAGGCCTATCCGTTCCCGGCGCGGCTTGACGCACAGCAGAAAAAGAAGGTCTGCGCCGAGATATGCGAAGCGGTGCAGTCGGACGGCACGGGCACGTTCCGCTGCATCGACATGGCGAGTCTGACGCCGAGCCAGGCGGTTTCGCTCGCGGAGCGGCACCTCATCAGTCCGGAGTTCACCACCGACCGCGAAGGCCGCGCGCTGCTGCTGACCGAGGATGAAAGCGTTTCGATCATGCTCTGCGAGGAGGATCACATCCGGCTGCAGGTCATGCAGGCGGGTCTGGCGCTCGAAGAGGCGTACGACATCGCAGACAAGATCGACACGATGCTCGA
>CADAGA010000184.1 GCA_902787275.1 Oscillospiraceae bacterium
GCCCGTACCGGGAGGGCCGACGAGCAGCACGCCCTTCGGGATGCGCGCGCCCAGCGCGTTGAAGCGGTCGGGCGCCTTGAGGAACTCGACGATTTCGCTGAGCTCTTCCTTTTCCTTGTCGGTCATCTTGTGGGACTTCTTTTCCGTGCCGACGACGACCTTGACGGTCGCTTCCTCGATCTCCTGCATGGTCACGGCCTTCTTATCCCTGCGCGCGGCAAGCAGCGCCGCTTCGTTGAGCAGGTTTTCCAGATCCGCGCCGGTGAAGCCCGCCGTGGACTGCGCGATGACCTTCAGATCGACGTCGGGGCCGAGCTTCTTGCCTCTCGCGTGCACCTTCAGGACCTCTTCCCTGCCCTTGATGTCGGGATAGCCGACCGTCACCTGCCGGTCGAAACGGCCGGGACGCAGCAGCGCGGGATCGAGGATGTCGGGGCGGTTCGTCGCGGCGATGATGATGACGCCCTCGTTCGCGCCGAAGCCGTCCATCTCGACGAGCAGCTGGTTGAGCGTCTGCTCGCGCTCGTCGTGACCGCCGCCCATGCCGGCGCCTCTGTGGCGGCCGACGGCGTCGATCTCGTCGATGAAGATGATCGAGGGGGAATTCTTTTTGGCTTTTTCAAACAGATCGCGCACACGCGACGCGCCGACGCCAACGTACATCTCGACGAAATCCGAGCCGGAGATCGAGAAGAACGGCACGTCCGCCTCGCCCGCGACCGCACGCGCCAGCAGCGTTTTGCCGGTGCCGGGAGGGCCGACGAGCAGCACGCCCTTGGGGATGCGTGCGCCGAGCGCGTTGAAGCGGTCGGGCGACTTGAGGAACTCGACGATCTCGCTGAGCTCTTCCTTTTCCTCGTCCGCGCCGGCGACGTCGTCAAACGTCGTCTTGCGCTTTTCGTCCGTGAGCTGCTTGACCTTTGCCCTGCCGAAGGACAGCGCGCGGTTGTTTTCGCCCGCCATCGTCTGGTTCATGCGGCGGAACATCACGATGAGGAACGCGCCCATGAGGATGACCAGCAGCGCCGTCGGCAGGATCGTGACGAGCACGGAGCCGGCAGAGCCGGTCTTATACTTGTCCTGGATGGGCTTGTCGGGATGCTCGCGGTTATAGGTACGCACGGTTTCGCCGACGTCACTCATGAACATGTTGACGTTCGGCACCATGAACTCTTCCTTGACTTCCTTGCCCTTTTCGTTCACGCGCGTATAACGCAGCTGTCCGCTGCTGAAATTGAGCGTATACTCGGTGATCTCGTTCTTGTCGAAATACTGCACGATCTGGTAGTACTCCGTCTTTTCCTGCTGCTTGCGGCCGGAAAACCAGCTCAGTCCCGCAAGGATCAGCGCGGGGATCAGGATATACGGCAGGATCGCCGCTAACTTCCGCGGATTGAACTTCTTCTCCTTGTTGTTGTCGTCCAAGATGACCAACTCCTTTGCCGTGCCGACGCGCACGGTCTTTCATAGTATGAACCGGTGCAGACGGCTTATCCGCCGTAGACCTCCGGCTTGAGGATGCCGATAAACGGCAGATTGCGGTACTTCTCGTTGTAATCGAGACCGTAGCCGACGATGAATTCGTTCGGCACGTTCATCCCGACGTAATCCGCAACGACGTCCTCGACACGCGCCTCCGGCTTGTCGAAAAGCGTACAGATGCGGATGGAATTCGGCTCCCGCTGTCCGAGCACGCCCATCAGATAATGGAGCGTGCGGCCGGAGTCGAGGATATCCTCGACGATCAGCACGTCGTAGCCCTTGAGCGACATGCCGAGATCCTTCAGGATCTGCACCTCGCCGCGCGACTTCGTGCCGGAATAGCTGGACACAGCCATGAAGTCGATCACGCAGGGGATCGTGATCGCGCGCATCAGATCGGTCATGAAAACGACCGCGCCCTTGAGCACGCTGACGAGCAGGAGATTTTTGCCCGCGTAGTCGGCGCTGATCTGCTCACCCAGCCGATGCACCGTTTCGGAAATCTCCCGTTCGGAAAACAACACCCGTTCAATGTCCTGTTTCATCCTTTATCCTCCCGTATGACCTGAAGCATCCATGCGGACCTGCTCTGCGGCGTGAGCGCGAACTGCGCGTCGCAGCCGATCCCCTCCGCCCACAGGACGCGTTCGCCGTCCGTGAGGATCGGCACGTCGTTGCGGCGGCAGGCAGGGACGCCTCTTTCTTCCATCAGTTTTTTCATGCTCTTGCTGCCCGAAGCGCCTGCACGCGTCATGCGGTCGCCCGGCAGACGGCTTCTGAAAAAAACGTCAGACGCTATTGTATCACAACAAAGACAGCTCGGCAACAAGTCTTTGTGAATTTTCTGTATATTTTCCGCAGACAATTTTTGAATCCGGACCCGTCCGAACGGCAGCACGGCCGTATCGTTCTCGATCGGCGCCGTCCATGCTCTTCGCAGCGGCGTGCGCACGTAGAGCACACCGCCGTACGCGCAGACGGTCGTCCCCTTTTCGGTCTGCACCGCGCCGCCCGCCGACAGAAGCCGCACGCACTGTTCGACGTGGTGCGCCTGCGGCTTTTCGCGCATGGCCTCCCGGAGGATCGTCTCGACCGCACGCGACGTGAGCGCCGGGTGCGCCGCGAGCAGCGCTGCGGCGTCGTAGCCGAAAGACCGCTTCGCGCGTTCGAGCAGCTCCCGCGTCAGCGCCTCGAGACAGTCCGCGTCCTTCGAGAGCGACGCGCTGCAGCGCACGAGCGCGTCGGACACTGCGGGGTTGACCGTGCGCATCGCCGGCAGGATCTCGTGCCGCACGCGGTTGCGGGCAAAAGCGCCGCTCGCGTTTGAGCTGTCCGTGACGAAAGAAAGACCGTTCTCGGCGCAGTACGCCTCGACCTCGGCGCGCGAAACGTCCAGCAGCGGACGGATCACGCTGCCGCGCACGGGCGGAATCCCGCACAGGCCGCGCAGACCGCTGCCGCGCATGAGGTGCAGCAGCACCGTTTCGGCGTTGTCGTCGCGCGTGTGCGCCGTGGCGATCTCGCCCCTTGCGAGCGAATCGAAGAAGGCGTAGCGCACGCGTCTGCCGCACGCTTCGAGCCCCTCGCCCGTCCTTGCGGCTTCGGCGGCGACGTCGGCGCGCAGCACGTGCAGCGGCACGTCCCATTCTGCGCAGAGCGCACGCACGAACCGCTCGTCGCGGTCGGCCTCTTCGCCGCGCAGACCGTGGTTGACGTGCGCCGCTTCGAGCGAAAACCCGAATTCCTCCCGCAAAGACAGCAGCAGATGCAGCAGGCTCACCGAGTCCGCTCCGCCGGACACCGCCGCGAGGACGTGTCCCTTTTGCAGCATGCCGTGCGCGCGGATGGTTTCGAGCGCCTTACATCTCATTGCGCAGCCTTTCCACGCCGATGAACATCGTATGTTCCGCGTCAAAGACGAGCTTGACCGTGTTGGTCGGGCCGTGACGGTTCTTCGCCACGATGATCTCGACCTCGTTGGCAACGGGGGCGTCGTCCTGCGGCTCCTCCTGTTTCTTGTCGTCCATCTTCTCCGCCGCGTAGTATTCCGGACGGTACAGCATCATGACGATGTCGGCGTCCTGCTCGATGGAGCCGGAATCACGCAGGTCGGAAAGCTGCGGGCGGTGCGACTTGCCGCGTCCCTCGGTGCTTCTGGAGAGCTGCGCGCAGCAGACGACGGGGATCGACAGATCCTTTGCCATCATTTTCAGAGAACGCGTGATCTCGGCGATCTCGTTGACGCGGTTTTCGATGCGTACCGGCGACTTGACGAGACCGAGGTAGTCGATGACCACGCAGTCCACGTTTTTCATGCGGCGGATCTTCGCCTTCATCTCCGGCACGGTGATGTTGGACGTGTCGTCGAAGTACAGCTCGCAGTCGTTGAGCACGCCCGTCGCCACGGCCAGCCGCGTCCAGTCCTCCGCGTCGAGCTCGCCCGTGCGCATCTTGAAGCTCTGGATGCGCGCCTCGGAGCAGAGCACGCGCTGCGCGAGCTGCTCCTTGGTCATTTCGAGCGAGAAGAAGACGACCTTCTTTTTGCCCAGCAGCGCCATATTGCGCGCAAGATTGAGCGCGAAGCTGGTCTTGCCCATGGCGGGACGCGCGCCGATCAGGATCAGGTCCGAGCGGTGCAGTCCCGTCAGCACCGTGTCCAGGTCGGAAAAGCCCGTCGGGAAGCCCTTGTACTGCTCCTTTTCGGGCGAATTGAGCTTGTTGAGCTTGTCGTAGACCTCGTTGATGATGATGTCGCTCAGTCTCGACGGCGCGCCGGTCGCCTTGCCGCGGCGGATGTCGTAGATCTTCTGTTCCGCGGCGTCCAGCAGCAGATCGGCGTCCGCGTCGGACGCGGCGGTGTTCTCGATGATCTCGCGCGAGGTGTTGATGAGCGTGCGCAGGT
>CADAGA010000185.1 GCA_902787275.1 Oscillospiraceae bacterium
GAAAACCTCTTGACAAATTAGCATACGCTAACTATAATATAGGATGGTTAGCGTGAGCTAACCGCGTTTTTAAGCCTAATGGTTAGCGAATGCTAATTCGCGGACGGGAGGAGACTGTATGATACCACTCATTATGGCCGAGACCGGTCAGCCCCAGATCATCAAAAAGATCGGCGGCAATCCGGAGGTCAAGCAGCATCTGGAGACGCTCGGCTTCAACGTCGGGGGCGAGGTGTGCATCGTGAGCACGCTCGGCGGCAACCTGATCGTGAAGGTCAAGGAGAGCCGCGTGGCTGTCGATGCGGCGCTCGCGCGAAAAATCATGGTATAACATTTTGAGGAGGAATAGAGCATGAAAACACTCAGAGACGCAGCCATCGGCGAAACGGTCACGGTCGTGAAGCTGCACGGCGAGGGCGCAGTCAAGCGCCGCATCATGGATATGGGGATCACGAAGCACACGCCGGTTTACGTGCGCAAGGTCGCGCCGCTCGGCGATCCGATCGAGGTCACGGTGCGGGGCTACGAGCTGTCCCTGCGCAAGGCGGACGCGGAAATGATCGAAGTGGAATGAACGCAGTTTGCGATCTGTTTTTTTGGCGTAGGGTTAGTTGCAACTAACCACATCAAGTGCGAATCGGAAGAAAGGATGATAGATTCATGAACATACGCATTGCATTGGCAGGCAACCCGAACAGCGGCAAAACGACGCTGTTCAACGCGCTGACCGGCTCCAACCAGTTCGTCGGCAACTGGCCGGGCGTGACCGTGGAGAAGAAGGAAGGCAAGCTCAAAAAGCACGACGACGTGACGATCACAGACCTTCCCGGCATCTACTCGCTCTCGCCCTATACGCTCGAAGAGGTCGTCGCCCGCAACTATCTGATCGGGGAGCGTCCCGACGCGATCCTGAACATCATCGACGGCACGAACCTCGAACGCAATCTGTATCTGACGACGCAGCTGACGGAGCTGGGCATCCCCGTGGTGCTCGCCATCAACATGATGGACGTCGTGCGCAAAAGCGGCGATAAGATCAACACAAAAGAGCTCGGCAAGCAGCTCGGCTGCCAGGCGGTGGAGATCTCCGCGCTGAAAGGCGACGGCGTCCTGGAAGCCGCCGAAGCCGCGATCGCGGCGGCAAAGAATGCAAAAACGGTGCCGATGCACACGTTCTCCGGCGCGGTGGAGCACGCGCTCGCGCACATCGAGGAGGCCGTCGTGCACGATCTGCCGGAGGAGCAGCAGCGCTGGTACGCGATCAAGATCTTCGAACGCGACGACAAGGTGCTGGAGCAGCTCAACATTCCGGCAGACACGCTTGCGCATATCGAAAAAGATATTACGGCAGCGGAAGAGGAACTGGATGACGACGCGGAAAGCATCATCACCAATGAGCGGTATATCTACATCGCCGAGGTCATCAAGGCGTGTTATAAAAAGAAGAACAAGGGCGGCCTGTCGACGTCCGACAAGATCGACAAGGTCGTCACAAACCGCTGGCTTGGTCTGCCGATCTTCGCGGTCGTCATGTTCCTTGTCTACTGGATCGCGATGGTCGCTGTCGGCGCGCCGGCAACGGACTGGGCAAACGACGGACTGTTCGGCGACGGCTGGCATCTGCTCGGCATCGGCAGCAGCGCATATGAAGAGGTCGACGAGGAATACAATACGGCGCTGAACGCGGCGCAGGCGTTTGTCGAGATCGACCCGGAGGCGGAGGACTTCGACGCAGAGACCGCCAAAGCGGAGCTTTCCGCATTTACGCCTTTTGAAAAGAGCGCGACAGTGGACGTGGAAGACGAAGAAACGCTGGAGATCAGCACGCTGAATGCGTATTACGACGAGATCCCGGCGGACGCGGCTGAGGATGAGACCGTCGGCATGACCTTTGTGGAAGCAAAGGATTTCTTCACGGAAAACGGCTTTGACGCGCCCGACCCCGCCGACTACGGCGTGTGGGTGCCCGGCGTGCCGGTGCTCGTGGGCAACCTGCTCGAAAAAGCGAACGCCGCCGAATGGCTGCAGGGACTGATCCTCGACGGTATCGTCGCGGGCGTCGGCGCGGTTCTGGGCTTCGTACCGCAGATGCTGGTGTTGTTCCTGATGCTGGCGTTCCTCGAGGCGTGCGGCTACATGGCGCGTATCGCGTTCGTGCTCGACCGCATCTTCCGTAAATTCGGTCTGTCCGGCAAATCCTTCATCCCCATGCTCATCGGCGTGGGCTGCGGCGTGCCCGGCATCATGGCGAGCCGTACCATTGAAAACGAACGTGACCGCCGCATGACGATCATGACGACGACGTTCATTCCCTGCGGCGCGAAGGTGCCGTTCATCGCGATGATCGCGGGCGCGATCTTCGGCGGCTCTGCGTGGATCTCCACCTCCGCCTATTTCATCGGCATGGCGGCGATCGTCGTTTCCGGCATCATGCTCAAGAAAACGAAAATGTTCGCCGGCGATCCCGCGCCGTTCGTCATGGAGCTGCCCGCGTACCACTGGCCGACGCTCGGCAACGTGCTGCGCAGCATGTGGGAACGCGGCTGGTCGTTCATCAAAAAGGCCGGCACGATCATCCTGCTGTCGACCATTCTGGTTTGGTTCACGTCTTACTTCGGCTTCGCCGAGGACGGCTTCCGGATGCTGGCGGAGGATGAGCTCGATCTCTCCATCTTAGCCCGTATCGGCAGCGTGATCGCGTGGATCTTTGCACCGCTCGGCTGGGGCACCTGGCAGGCGGCCGTGGCGTCGATTACGGGACTTGTGGCGAAGGAGAACATCGTCGGCACCATGGGCATCCTCTACGGCGGCGGAGAGCTGACGGCATGGCAGGCACTGCGGCAGGCGTTCACCGGCGTGACCGGCTTCTCGTTCCTCGTGTTCAACCTGCTGTGCGCACCCTGCTTCGCGGCGATCGGCGCGATCAAGCGTGAGATGAACAGCGCGAAATGGACGTGGTTCGCCATCGCCTACCAGTGCGGCTTCGCCTACGCGGTGTCGCTTTGCATCAATCAGATCGGCGGCGCTTTCACGGGTAACTTCAACGTGATCGGCTTTATCTGCGCGCTGGCGATCATTGCGGGCATGGTCTACATGCTGTTCTTCCGCAAATACAAGGAAGCAACGAAGCTGACGAAGAAAATCTGATTTTTCGGAAAGGAAGCGATGATATGTTCGCATGGCTGTGCGCAAATATCGGGACGATCCTGATCGTGCTGGTGCTGGCACTCGTTGTGATCGGGATCATCGTAAAGCTCCGCAAGGATAAAAAGAAGGGCGTTTCGACCTGCGGCGGCAACTGCGCGCACTGCGCGATGCACGGCGCCTGCCACCAGCAGAAATAACCGCAGATCAGGGGAAACGAAAAAGACTGCTGCCGATCCGAAACCGGGTCGGCAGCTTTTTCTGTAAAGAGCGGATTCTGTTTTCGCTTGGATTCAGGCGTTCTGTGCCCGCACAGCCGCTTTTACAGCGCCCGAACAATGGATCCTGACGACCCGGTTGCCGTCCGTTTCGGAGATGGTCCGCAGCAGTTCGAGATAGGGCTGCACGAACGCCGGTCTGCGCTTGCCGACTACGCGGAACATCTCCGGCGCCTCCATGCGCACACGATCGTCGGCGTCCCGCAGCAGCGCCGCAAACACCGGCATGCGGTGCGCATAAACGTCCGGTGTGGTCGTGGCGATATTCTCCGACGCCCAGATAAAGCTCAGCCGCACCGCGGCATCCGCGTCGTCGGCAAAACGGAACAGACCTTCCCAATACGGCTCGATCAGCGCAAAGCTGCCGCGCCCGATCCTGCCGAGCGCGTTGAGCGCGCGTTCGCGCAGCAGAGGTTCCGTGCTGTCGCAAAAAGCGGCGACGGCGCTCACGTGATCCCGGATCGACGACGGATCTTTCAGCCCCGTTTCTCCGAGCAGCCAAAGCGCTTTTGCCCGGATCTTTACAGAATCCGACGCGAGCAGCGACGAAACGAACGGAACGCTCTGCGGCCATGCGTCCGCGTCTTTTGTCAGTGCGCCCAGCGCGCGGTAAAGCTCCGATTCTGTCAAGGTGCATGCACCGTCCCTTTCTTTCGACGATCGCTTTCATTCTACCAGAAAACGCCCGAAAAAACAACGACCGTTTTTGCGGGATCACCTGACGGCAGCGACGCGCCCTGACCGGGTCAGCGCAAAAAAGCACTTGCAAAGAAATGCTTCGCATGCTATGATAAGAGGGCAGGAGGAGATGACGAAATGACAGAGCGTGCATCGAGGACTTCGACCGGTCAAAGGTCGTCCGAACGGGCGGGCTTTTCATTCTGTTTTTCTTCGATTTCGTTTGCCTGACGCAGCGCGCTTTTGCGTGCTGATGAAACGGACACTTTGTATTCTGCTGTCAGTCATGCTTGCGCTGACCGGCTGCATCGGACTTTGCGTGCCGGCGGCTGCGGAGGACGACAGTTCCCCGTATATCGCAGAAGATTTTGAAGGCACGTATTCCATCGGACGCTGGGTATTCGATCAGAACGGAGGTATGCAGCGCTGGGAATCCGAGCCTGGCGACTACGACATTGTGACCGGCCACTACTGCAACGGCGACGGCTCGTCCCGCGGCGGCAACGAATCCGCCGAGATCGTACGCGTCGGTTCCGGCGAGCCGGTGCGCTACGGCACGCAGTCCCTCAAGCTCAACTATGATTTCACGGGCATCGACGGCATCGAGAGCGCGAGCATCGGCTTTACCGCAGAGAAGGAGATCCCGGGCAATCCGACCGGCGTCGGTCTGTGGTATTACAATCCCAAGGGCGGGCGCAACTTCTGGCTGCGCATCCGCGTGCTCGACGGCAGCGATACCTTGCAGACTCTCAATCTCACGAACCTGAAAGAAGGCGTCAACTGGTTCGGCTGGAAATACGTCGAATGTGACCTGTCGCGCTATCAAGGCCCGTTCAAGATCCCTGCCGGCGAGACCATCCGTGTGATGCACACCTACGGCGCGTACGACGGCATGGGCAACTATCTTGCGGGCACCGTCTCCACGTTGGGTCCGGACGGTAATTCCGTTTTCCTCGGTCAGGACACGTGCAAGGGCTCCGTCTATCTCGACAACCTGCAGTTCGTCTACGGCGCATATACGCCCGAGCCTGTTCCGGCGTTCGGGGTCGGCGATACGATCCGCTTCGGCAGCTATCCGCAGAGACGTGTGACGGACGACACCACGCTGAACGAGCTGGAGTACGCCCTCAAGACGTGGAAATCCTACGACTGCTTCAGCGGCACGGGCGATATGTATGACGGTCAGATGACAGCGAAGGACTACATGCAGTACTGCGACGTGACAGTCAACGGAACAGAATACCGCGGCGTCAGGTTTTCGCAGTACCGTCCGTACTCGACCGGCGGTGCATTCTCTGCGATCGACTCGATACAGAACAAAAACGGCTATCTGACCGACACGACATACTGGTTCTGCTGGGAACCTCTGCAGTGGCGCGTGCTTGATCCGGATAAGGGTCTTCTGCTGTGCGAGAGCGCCATCGACGCCCAGCCGTACCAGAACCTGCTGTGGAGAAACGGCAATAAATACTATCAGGGCGTGAATTCCACGGTGTATGCAAACGATTACGCATCGTCTTCCGTGCGGGAATGGCTGAACGGTGCATTCTTTCAAGCGGCGTTTACGGCACAGCAGAAAGCCATGATCGCCGCAACGACGCTCGACAACCGCGCGAACGGTACCAAGCATCCCGTCTACGACAGTGTGGAAACGACGGACAAGGTATTCCTGCTGTCCTCGCGCGAAGCAGTGAACACGGCATACGGCTTCAAGGCCGATCCGGACGCGGATGACGCCGCGAGCATGACGCAGGGCACGGATTACGCGCTCTGTCAGGGTGTTGAAGTCGACGAAAACCACGTCCACTGGCTGCTGCGCTCCGCAGGCTACATTAGCGACACCGTGTGTGCAGTGGATCATTACGGACACGTCGGCGACTTCTACGGTACCGCCTCGACCACGCTCGGCATCCGTCCCGCGATCACGGTCGATCTCGAGGATTTCGTGACGCCGTACGAAGCCGGCGACCTCATCGAGTTCGGCAGCTATCCGCAGAGCCGCGTCTCGAACGACGACTCCGACCTGATCTCTTCGCTGAACGCAGCGGCCTGGGATACATGGCAGCCCTATTACTACTACGTCGGCACGGGTGATGAGGCTGACGGTCAGATGATGGCAGATATGGGACGCATGGAGTACTGCGACGTCACGGTCGACGGACAGAAATATCGCGGTGCGTGGTTCTATGAGTATCGCCCGCAGTATACAGGCGGCGCGCTTACCGCTTCCAAAGGCAATCAGTTCGCAAATGGTTACCCCGCCGGTGTACCGTACTGGTTCCGATACGAGCCGCTGCAGTGGCGCGTGCTTGACTCCGGGACAGGCCTTGCACTGTGCGAGACGGTCATCGACAGCCAGCCCTTCAACAACTACATCCTTTCCGCCGGTGCGGAAGCGAATGGTCTCCCGGCGTTCTGGGGCGATGCGGATAGGACGCACTACGCGAACAATTACGCCGAAAGCTCCCTGCGGCAGTGGCTGAACGACGATTTCCGCAATACGGCGTTCACGCAAGCGGAAG